>CAYUZZ010000331.1:0-3418 GCA_964449505.1 uncultured Hyphomicrobiales bacterium
CAGAGAAATGTGCATCCGCTCCAGCTTGCACAACAAGAGCATTTGGTTTAAACCTTGATAGAGCAAACTTTAAAACTTTATCAATAAATTCGAGATATGAACTTTCTTCCGCAAATGGGCCTTAGGGAACATTTAATTTTAAAGTTCGTCCGCCTCCAATTCGGATTTTTGAGCAAATATCATTTAATAATTGCTTCCTTTTGAGTTGGACGAGCAATTTATATTTAAGAATTGAAATTTTTTACAAAATTTTAAAGAATAAGGTGGTTATAATAAAAAGCCATCCAAAAATTGCTTAAAGATGGCTTTATTTGTGGATTTATTAATTATTATTATTTTAGAAACATCATTTTTTTTGATGATGAAAAACCACCACTTTGTAATCGGTAAAAATAAATTCCAGAAGTTAAATTTTTTGCATCAAATTGAACTTCGTAATTACCAACTTTTTGGAACTCATCAACGAGAGTTGCAACTGCCTGTCCGAGAATATCGTAGATTTTTAGTGTAACAAACCCACCGAGGGGAGTTTGTGTAGATGGAATTGAATATTTAATTGTTGTGCTTGGATTAAACGGATTTGGATAGTTTTGTCCCAAATTATAAGTGGAAATAGTGTTTTCAATATTATTTACCGAAACAGGAATATTTGTAAAGTTACGCTGATAAACATCAATTATGTTTTGTGTAATTTCTTTTGCAATGGTAATTGAGTTAATTGGGGAATCTCCTCTTCCAACAATATATGCTGCTATAATTTCTATTGGGTCATTTGTTTTTAATTCAAAAGGACCAGTTGAATTTATTAAACGATAATCGAAAGGATTTATGCATAACCAGCCGACCTTTTCCACAGGGTCACCTGAAAATATATATTCTGGAGGAATATTTTTAATTTCAGCGCTACTTAACTCTTTACCATTACCTGCATTAAATTCGCTAATAATAATTTGGGTTCCGTCCTGCTTTTTTCCACCAGTTAAATAATTATATAACTCTATTGGATGATTAGGATCTGCTAAAAGAATTGTCGATTTCCAAATGGCGGTTGCAGCAGTCATTTTGTTGTTTTTTGCTCCAACAATGTATTTAGTTCCAAGTAATGCACCTCTATTTACAATTGCTGTGTCAAGTGGAGTGTCAATTCCATCCTCAAATATTCCGTTATTATTGTTATCTAAAAATGTTTTACCAGGTATGAAAGCAAGAGGACCTTGCAACAAAGTTGAAAAGAAAGATGGTGGATTAAAGCCATAACTAGAAAAATAACTGTTAGAATCATCGGCTTCTGCTTTGTATGCATAAATTGAATTCAAAGTTGAATCTGAACCAGAATAATCTTTTTCATAAGCAAAACCAATATCAGGGTCAGTAGCTATTCCAAAATAAACTGAGTCGAAAATACTGTTAACTTTACCCATATTTTCAATAATATAACGAACAAAAATTGTGCTGGATAAATTTTTATTGTGCTCAGTATTATATGCAAAAACTGTTTGTCTAATTTCAATACCCATTGCGGACATAGTTGAAAAATTTCTTTCTTCTGAAGGAACGGAATCATTATATACACACCAAGCAGTATAATCGCCTAACAAATCAGGTTTATCTTCATTTTCATCCCACTTTCCGTTTGTATTTAAGTCAACAGGATTATAAATGCCATCATTATTACCATCATAAAAAAGCGCACCTTGTTCAACAGCTTTTTTCCATTCCAACCACGAATTTCCAAAATCTGCATCATTTGCTTCAACAACAAACATTTTATATTCTTTTGAAGAATCACTGTTTACGTTTCCAGGTAAATAATCAATCATTTTTGTTGATGAAGGAAAAACGCCATTTCCCCATAATGAATCATTTGATTTGCCAGCTAAATAAAATCCACCAGTATATAAAAAGCCAGATTCTTCAAAAATAGCATCTTTTATTGAACCATTATTCTTTAGAGTTATTCCTATTGAATTAATGTTCATTTGGGTTTGTGCTAAAATTGATATTTGAAAAACTAATAGTAATATAAATACTTTTTTCATTATTCCCTCCTATTTGGTTAATATCATTTTTTTACTTTGCGTGAAATTATTAGTTCTGATTGTGTAAATATAAAGTCCGCTTGATAGGTTTTCTGCGTCAAAGAGAGCAAAATAATTTCCTTTCGATTTCTGTTCCTTAACCAAGGTAGTAACAAGTTTGCCTAACGGGTCATAAACTGTTAGAGTTACAAAGTCATCTTGGGGGATATTGTAATAAATTTTTGTGGTAGGATTAAAAGGATTTGGGTGAGCATTTGAAAAATAATAATCTTCAATTGGTGTTTTCGTTAACCTTTCATCTGATGTCTCTTTATTAAATGTATTGCTCCTTGTTGACGCAGAATTTGAATAGTCAGAACTTAGACCCTGTTTATCTCTAGCTTTTATCTTATAAGAAACCAAATCATCAAATCGACCGTTTGTAATGATAACGCCCTTATCTTTAAATGTATTTACATAATCATTGACTGTAGCTAAATAAGAAAAGTTTGTACTATTGTAACTATGAAAAATATCAAACTTATTCATATCTAACTCACCATTAAAGTCCCAATTTAAAATTGGATTATCCCCTATATTTCCAGAAAGTGTTAAATTTGTAGGAGCTGAAGGTGGTCCATCAAAATCTAGTGGTGTATGTGGGAGGTTTACTTTCTCCCAAATATAAATTGTATCATTATTTACTATTTCCCATCCATTTTCAATTGATACAGAAGGTAGGACTCCGAGACCTGCATTATAAAACCATATTGTATTACTTGCTACGTCATATCTTAAAGTAATATCATGAGAAAAGCCACCTGGACAATTACTATAGTATTTTGCATCCCTATTTTCATAATAAACTGTAGCCACGGTATTATTGTTAACTCTTATATTTATCATATTTAAAGCCATCAACATAGTTCCATCTTCTTTGGGAGTACCATGTGTAATAATATTAAACCCATTACCTGTAGTTGTATAGTTTTCCTCAAAATAAACGCTCGAACAATAGTGCGTTTCTTCAGTATATATACAATCTCCATTCCATGCGTATGCTTTTTCACTAATTGGTAATAACTCAAATTGAACCCCATCTGTTCCCGAAGCAAAATTATAAACTTGACATGTTATTTCAATGTTATCATATAGAATTTGATTTTGAGCTAAAGTGTTTAGTGGAGAAAATAGTCCTATTATTAGATAGATAGATAGATAGATAGATAGATAGATAGATTTTGAGTTCATTTTTCCTCACCCATTAAATTAAGAAATTTTAGTGTTGTATTTTTACAATGTTCTAGTTTAATAAACTACTTTATAAAAATCAATAGTTTACTAATTAGTCGATCCTGAAAAAGTCATAAACCATTAGAAAAGGGACGAAAAACGAAGAA
>CAYUZZ010000332.1:0-3395 GCA_964449505.1 uncultured Hyphomicrobiales bacterium
AAGAATTCTATTGGAATACTGCTTGAATAGTTACCTTTATTGCCAGACTTAGTCCATACAGTAAGATTATAATCTGCTGGTATTTCGTTGGAGGCTAATTCGTTTGGAGAAATCGTCCATTGGATTTTGTCTGGACTTCCATAACCACTATATCTTTTAATTGTATTACCTGATTGCTGTAACTCTAATTCCCAGGAGTCAATTTCTTCATTGGTAGTAACATTAGGTGTAAACTGAATAATTGGTGGAGTTGCTAATCTCTGTTTATCGCTTTCTATGATAATTGGTTTCAATAATGAAGAATTTGCATTGATAGGCACTATTTCAACTCTTCTATTTTCTTCGATGCCTTCGGGGTCACGAATAGATGATGGCTTTGAAGGAAGACCTGTCGATTCAGTATTTATTCTGTTAGGTTCAATTCCATAATTAACAACTAAGTAATTTTTCGCAAATTCGGCTCTTTTCTTCGCTAAATCGGATTTAGGATTTTCACTTTTAGCATCTACAGTTCCAATTATTTTAATTGCTGAGTTCTTGTCTCCTTGCATTCTTGTTCCAATTATATCTAAGGTATAAGAATTAATTTTAATCGCATCTGGTTCAATAGATTCTACATTAAACGAGCCCGATTGTCTAGTTGCAGCCAATTCCTGTGTGTTTTTATTCGGTGAATCGCTATTCTCATCAAAGAATACATAAGGAATTACAGGAAACAATTCAGTATATTGAGTTTCTTCCACTACAATTTTTTCTGATGAAATTCTTGCACCTTCCATGTTTAAACCAGTTACATCTTTCATTCCTACATTGATTTCTGGTTTATTGGCAGTAATAACATCTTCAGTATCGTCGCTTCTTATTCCGAAAGTTAAACTAACACTTGCACGTAATTGAGGAATCTCCCAAGTATCAAAGAATTCACTTTTACTTACTTTGCCAAAAGGTAACCTGTAGGAAATTTCTTGTGAAAGGAAAATGTCATCTGATAATTCAAACACCCAGCCGGCACCGATTGCCAATGCAAATCTTGTGCTCACATCCGGAATATCAGCCTGTGCACCACTATATGGTACATTATTTAAAGTTGAAAAATAATCAAATTGATAAGTTTTAGTAAGTGGTATGCCAATTTCTAAGCCTGCTAAAAGATACAAACCCTGACCTTCAAGCAAATTATGGATTTGTAAAGCGGGTGTAACTTCCAAATAGTTTAAATTTGTTGAAGTTGTATTTGTACCAACAGAATCCTTCAGGTCTCCACCCATTGTGTTATATCCAAATCTACCTGATAATACAAACATATTGTCTAATGGAATGTTTGCGATTAAACCAAAATTACCACCCAAGCCTGTATTGTTTGATATATGTCTCATATTTCCAACAAACATAGGAGATAATGGGTCCTGCAAATCATAAACTCCATAAGTAAAATTTGGAGTATGGAAGTTGAAATTTAATCCTCCGTAAAATCCCAAACTTAGGGGAATGTCTTTTTTGCTTTCCTGAGTATAAGCAAGATTTAACAACATAATAAATGACACAAAATAAATTATAAATCTTTTCATAAAGAACTCCTGAAATTTTGAAACAATTAAACAACTTGGACGTAAAAAGGTATATTTTGATTTACGTATTAACAAAATGAACACAAAAATAGCAATTTTAACAATAACTTTGATAATAAGTTCTTTAAACTTATTTTCCCAGAAATCTAATTATTATTTTATTGGGGGGATATCTTTTCCAAATGAGAAGGTAGTAAACATTTTTACTGACAACAAAATTGAGACTACAGATAGTATAGTTCAGTATAATCAGGTTAGATTGAGCTCTCCAGAAACTGGATATAATTTGAATTTCAAGTTATCCTTACCACTTTCCGATAAGGCTTCTTTTTTTGGCGGATTTGGACTCTACAAATTTAAAACGAACGAAGTTGAGCTTTATGAATCTGAAAGTGCCATAAAAACTGGCTCATTTAATTTTCAAACCACAATATATCCTTTATCCGCTGGCATTATTTATAAGATTTATTCAAGTAAATTTTCAGTTTATTCTCTTGCACAATTAGATTATAATTATGTTGTTAATAGTTTAGACAATATAGAATCTAAATATATACTTAAGTTGTCGAAAGAATCGACTGAATCTCAATTTGGATTCTCTGCTGGGGTTGGTTTTGAATATTCATTGGGGAACGCAGCCTTAATTTTAGAGGGCTTATATACAAATATTAATTATATCCAAAATTCAAAAAATGAGATTAACAAGCAAATCTTATCAATAAAAACGGGTTTAAAATTTTAGTTTTTTTGATAATTTGAGCCATTTATTATTCATAATTTAAATAATTTGCAGTTTATTCCAATAACAACGAACTATCGCCATAACTTAAGAATCTGTAATCTTGGTTAAGAGCCGTTTCATAAGTTTTTCTCCATAAATCTTTACCAAGGAAAGCAGCTACAAGTAAAATAAGAGTGCTTTTGGGTAAATGAAAATTCGTAAAAATTCCATTAATAAGTTGAAATTTGTATGAAGGTAATATAAATAATCGAGTACAACCTTTAATTTCCGTTATGTTATGTTTTTCCATCCTGTCAAGTAATTCTGATATAATTTCAATTTTACCTTTATCAACAATTGAATTATATGGAACATCTTGCTCCAATTTTAGAACAAAGTCCATATTAGGATTTTTGATAAAGTTCACTGCCCACCAAAATAAGCTTTCTATGGTTCTAACAGACGTAGTACCAACTGCAAAAATCTTATTATTGGTACGGAGAGTGTTATAAATTTGCTCAATTAATATTTTAGAAATCACTAATTCCTCTCGGTGCATAAATTGGTTTGATATATCATTTGATGAAATTGGCAGGAAGGTACCCAAGCCAACGTGTAGAATTGCATCGGCTATTTGACATTTTTTTTGTTCTAATTCAACAAATATATCTTTGGTAAAATGCAAACCTGCAGTCGGTGCTGCTACCGAGCCATCAATCTTGGCATAGACGGTTTGGTATCTTTGCTTATCAATTTCTAAGGATTTTCTTTTAATATATGGTGGCAATGGCATATTACCAATTATATCTAACACCTGAGAAAATGATAGTGTGTTAGGTGCCCAAATAAACTTAACTAATGCAATGTTATCATGTTTTTGGAGGATAGAGGCATTTAAGCTAATGCCATTTAATTTAATAAAAAGTTCATTATGATTTTTAATTCTGCCACCATAAATACATTCCCAAGTGACATCCGAAATACTTGCTAAATTCATTTGATAATCACTACTTGGAGCTATTGGCTTAATTAATAAAAGTTCAACTAATCCACCTGTCGGTTTATTAAAAAAAAGTCTTGCAGGAATAACTTTAGTGGCATTTCTA
>CAYUZZ010000333.1:0-3390 GCA_964449505.1 uncultured Hyphomicrobiales bacterium
ACAAAAAAAATAAGCTGCCCTTTGGAGGCAGCTTATTTTTAAAAAATTCTAATAAATTTATTTCACGAAACTCTTTCCTAAATTATAGGCGTCAAGATTTAATGGAATTAATTTATGGTATCTCTCCGGTAATACTTGTTCCAGTGCTTTTTTTACAGCTTCGTCGCTTACTGTTTTATTAGCAGCTATAAATGCTCCAAGCATTATCATATTCAATACTTTTATATTTTTTAGTCTAACTGCTTCTTCACTGCCAGGTACGGCAATTATATCGATATCATTTCTGGTTGGAATATTTAGTATATTAGTACTATCATAAATTAGCTTGCAGCCTTTTTTAACTTTAGCTTCAAATTTATCGACTGATGGTTGATTTAGGGCTATTACTGTGTCGAATGTTGATACAATTGGTGAACTGATCATTTTGTCGGATACAATTGTGATTGCATTAGCAGTACCACCTCTCATTTCAGGTCCGTACGAAGGCATCCAGCAAACTTCTTTTCCCTCAATCATTCCGGAATATGCTAATATCATTCCCATTGAAAGGACGCCCTGTCCTCCAAATCCTGCGAATATTGCTTCTTGTAACATATTATTTGCCCTCCGGAACTTTTATATCACCAAGTGGATAAAATGGAATCATGTGTTCCTCTACAAATCTGTTTGATTCGAGTGGTGTCATTTTCAAATTTGAAGGACAATTAGAAACTATTTCTACCATACAGAATCCTAATCCCTCTTTTTGGTATTCTAATGCTCTGCGCATAGCTTTCTTAGCTTTTGTAACGTTAGCTGGTTTATGAACTGATTGCCTTGTTACGTATGCAACACCAGGTAGGTGCGACAACAAATCTGAAATTTTAAGAGGATAACCTTGTATATTAACATCTCTGCCAAATGGAGTGGTGGTTGATACCATACCTTCGAGAGTTGTTGGCGCCATTTGTCCAGATGTCATTCCATAGATACCGTTGTTGATATAAATAACAAGGATTTTTTCGCCACGATTAGCTGCATGAACAGTTTCGGCGGTACCAATCGCAGCCAAATCGCCGTCACCTTGGTAAGAGAATACGTATTTTTCAGGCATAATTCTTTTAATACCAGTGGCAACTGCACAGGCTCTACCATGAGCAGCTTCCTGCATATCAACATTCATGTAATGATATGCAAATACAGAACAACCAACTGGAGCTACTCCAATAATATCTTCATCAATTCCCATCTCGGCTACCACTTCCATAAGAATTTTATGAGCAGTACTATGTCCACAGCCAGGGCAATAGTGCATGGGTGTATCGATTATGTTGCCTGGTTTTTTCCAAACCAAGTTTTCTTGAATACAGATTTCTGGATGAATTATATTATTGTGTTCGTATTCTTCGGCAATATTTACAAATGTTTTTTCACTCATTTTTTTTCTCCTTCGATGAAGAATTTAATAAAGTTTTCAAAAATTTCATCAGGTGATGGAATCATGCCACCCATTCTGCCATAAAATTCTACTCTTGTAGCACCATTTACGGCAAGTCTTACATCTTCGACCATCTGACCCGCATTCATCTCCACATCCAATATACCTTTTACTTTTTTCCCCACTTCATTATAAATTTTATAAGGGAATGGAACCAAAGTTTGAGGTCTAATTAAACCAACCTTAAATCCTTGTTCACGTGCCATTTCCATAGCCTTCATAGCTATTCTGGCACCAAGACCAAAACCGGTGAATATATAATCAGCATCATCAATATTCATACTTTGGTATCTTACTTCGGTCTCCTGAAGAACTTTATATTTTGCTTGCAATCTTAAATTGATTTCCTCCATTTTTTCGGGTTGAATATGGAGGGAAGTTATATATTGTCTTTCTTTGCCATGTTTTTTACCAGTTGTTGCCCATTCAGGGAATTCTGTCTTACGAGGCATTTGGTCAAATAAATTTACTTTTTCCATCATTTGCCCAATTGCACCATCTGCAAGTAACATAACAGGATTTCTATATTTTTCTGCCAATTCAAATCCTAATTTGACGAAATCAACCATTTCCTGCACACTTGACGGGGCAAGTACAATTAATTTGTAATCACCATGACCACCACCTTTACAAGCCTGAAAGTAGTCGGCTTGTGATGGTTGTATAGTACCAAGTCCGGGTCCACCTCTGACTACATTTGCTATCAAACAGGGTAATTCTGCACCTGCAATATAGGAAATGCCCTCTTGCATTAGACTAATACCTGGGCTTGATGAAGAAGTCATAACTCTTCTTCCGCAACCAGCAGCACCATAAATCATATTGATTGATGCAACTTCACTTTCAGCTTGTAAGACTACCATACCTGTTCTTTTGGTAGCATGCAATGCTAAATATTCTAATACTTCTGATTGGGGTGTGATTGGATATCCAAAATAAGCATCGCATCCTGCTCTGATCATTGCTTCTGCTAATGCTTCGTTTCCTTTCATTAATTTTAGTTCAGCCATTTTTTAATCCTTCTATTAATCAGTTATTTCTACAACTTTAATGGGTTTTTTCTCTTTGTCAATCTTTCTGTAAACAGTTATTACAGCATCAGGACAAATAATAGCGCAACTACCACAGCCGTTGCATAAATCATTTACCTTGATTGCAAATTGATATCCCTTTGAATTAATTGAGTCGCTTAATTGAATCGATTCCTTGGGGCATGCATCTACACATAGTTCACAACCCTTACACCTTTCTATTTCAATTAACAATTCACCTAATACTTTAGCCATTATTTACCTCAAAATACATTATTTAAAAAATATGATATGTTATTATCATAATATTAAATGAATAATTTCACATTTTCACAATACAAAATAATGTAATTTTTATCACATAAAAAAGAAATATTTTTCTATTTGTAGCATTAAAAGTTGTTGATTTTAAACAAATTAGCAACAAAATAAATTATATCTAACGAATATATTTCTTATAGTAAACTAAAATATTAAATTAAGTGATGTGAATTATCGTTTTGTTTCCAATGTTGATAGATAATTTTGTTCATACCATTTGATGATATTGCCTTTGTACCACATATTTCTCGTTCCAGAAATCTTAGCATCGGGAATTAATTGATTTATAATGTACTCAAAATTATTTGGGTCTTTATATTTTCTCAATATTAAATACGAATATTTATCTACCATTTTCCTAATAAAATCGTTATCTTTCAATTTGTCCAAAATCCAATTGTTTTGCCTATTTGAATATGCACTGCTCGAAAAATCGATCCCCATTTCTTTGAAAATCTTTTCGGATTCGCAATGATAGAAATTTTTGTGAATTTTATACTGAAATGGCAAATTACAAAAAAAATTAATTAATTCACTATCCAAAAGTGGTTCTCTGTGCTC
>CAYUZZ010000334.1:0-3387 GCA_964449505.1 uncultured Hyphomicrobiales bacterium
AATTTTAATATCTTCTACTATTAGCTCTGCTACAGAATCCAAGGTATCCCACAAATACTCAGCAAAATTTCCCAATTTAAGTTCAATCAAATCTGCTGAATTGTCAACACTTCGTAGGTATTCAAAAATATCATCATACTTGCAGTAATTAGTATTGGGATTTTTGATAAATCTTGCAACAATTTTATCTGAATACATAAAGCATACGTCGCTTTCAGATTCTGATATAGTTTTTTTTATTTGTTCAAAAACTTCTTTAGTCATGGAAAATGCCCCATCAATTAACAGGATATTATTTTCGGATAATATTCCATTTTGGATATTAAATCTTTTGAAAAAAGAATTTTGGTGTTTTTCCCGACCAATATAGTAAATAGGGATATTGTTAAGGAACAGTTTTATTCTTTCAAAGTTTAGTAGCATCCCGGTTCTTAGTTCCCATGAGCAATGCATAATAGAAAAAGGGTAGAGATCCTCCACCCTTTCATTTTCAAAAATGACAATGTTGTTAATCATATTATTTGATTTCAAGTAATTCAACTTCGAAAATCAAGGTGGAATTGGCAGGAATTTTGCCTGCGGCTCTGCTTCCATAGGCAAGGTCTGATGGTATAATCAACTTTCGTTTACCACCAACTTGCATTGTAATAACTCCTTCGTCCCATCCTTTGATAACTCTACCGACTCCAACCGGAAATTCGAATGGTTTGTTTTTTTCCACCGAACTATCAAAAACAGTTCCGTCCAACAAAGTTCCGTGGTAATGTACAACGCAGGTCTGTCCCACTTTTGGCGATGGACCATTGCCTACCACTATGTCAGAATATTGTAACCCTGATGCTGTTGTAATAACTCCTCCATTATTGTTATTTTTTGCAGAATCCTGAGAGCTGCTGCAGGATATTAATAACCCAAATAACATTATTATTGATACCATACTAAGAATTTTCATTTAAACCTCTAATTAATTGTTGTATAACACTTATTCAATCATTTTATTTTTATTATTTTTATTTTGCAATGAAGCTTTGATAAAACTAATGAATAAAGGATGTCCCACAACGGCTCGTGATTTTAATTCGGGATGGAATTGCACTCCAATAAACCATTGATGCTCTTTAAGTTCAATAATTTCCACAAGTTCACCATCAGGTGAGTGACCGCTCATTATCATACCATTATCGGAAAGAACTTGGCGGAATTTATTATTTAATTCATATCTATGCCGGTGACGTTCCGAAATATCCATTTCTTTATAGGCAAGTTGTGCCTTCGAGCCTTTCTTTAGAAGGCAAGGATAAGCACCCAATCGCATTGTTCCGCCTTTTTCTTTTATTCTTTTTTGGTCTTCCATCAGGTCAATAACATTGAAGTCATTTTTCTCGAATTCTGAAGAATTCGCAAGTGGCATATCGCATATATTTCGAGCATATTCAATGACGGCACACTGCATTCCCAAGCAAATACCGAAAAATGGAATATTATTTTCTCGAACATATTTAATGGCAGTAATTTTTCCTTCAACGCCTCTGTTGCCAAATCCAGGTCCCACCAATACTCCGTCAACATCGTTAAGTAACTCGGAGACATTATCGGCAGTTAACTCTTCAGAATTAATTAGTTCAATATTTACCCTTGCATTATTTATTGAACCAGCATGAATAAATGCCTCGATAATACTTTTATAAGAATCCCTATATTTGGTATATTTGCCCACAAGTGCAATTTTAACTTCAAAGCTAGGTTTTTTAATTCTGCTTACAAATTTCTGCCATTCTTCTAGATCGGGGGTTCTTACTTCAGCACCCATTCTTTTAAGAATTATCTGGGAGAATTCTTTTTTTGCAAACATCAAAGGAACTTCATAGATGGTATGATCAACATCAACTACGTCGAAAACGCTTTCTTCGGCAACATTACAAAAGAGTGCAATCTTTTGTCTTACATCTTTAGTAAGTCTGCTCTCGGTTCTGCACAACAATATTTCTGGCTTTATTCCATATTCCATTAATGTTTTTACTGAATGTTGTGTCGGTTTGGTTTTAACTTCGCCAGCAGACTTAATATAGGGTACGTAAGTTAAATGTATATTAAGCGATCGTCTTGACCCAAGTTCCCAGTTCAGCTGACGTTGGGCTTCCAAAAATGGTAGTGATTCGATATCGCCAACTGTTCCACCAATTTCAATCAGAATAAAATCCACCTGACCTTCGAAAGTTTTCACTCTTTTTTTAATCTCATCTGTTATGTGGGGGATTACTTGAACAGTTTTTCCCAGATATAAGCCTTTTCTCTCTTTGGTAATCACTTCGAAATATACCTGTCCGGTAGTAGTATTATTTCGCTTGTTTAATGAATTTCCCAAATACCTTTCGTAATGACCAAGATCTAAATCGGTTTCGGCACCATCATCGGTTACGAATACTTCACCGTGCTGGAATGGATTCATAGTTCCAGGGTCAACATTTATATAAGGATCTAATTTAAGCACAGTAACAGAATAACCGCTCTGTTTAAGTAGCAAGCCAATCGAAGCGGAAGCAATTCCCTTTCCTAATGATGATAAAACACCCCCAGTAATAAAAATATACCTGGTTTCTAAACGATTCGAGTCAATTTCTGACATAATTAATTATCTTTTTATTTTGTATATTACAAAGAGCAAAGATAAAAGAAATATGTGAATAATAAAAGTAATGATTATTAAAATGTGATAGTCAATTTAAATATTGCAACAACTATCAAAATAAGCAGGGCAAATAAAACCGCAATTTTCAATAATTTTTTTATTAATGAAAGGACAAATCCAATCATCATAAATCCTATCAAGGTCTTTGAATAAAGTGGTAAACTCTCCCAAAATTGTATAATACTTTCAATCATCTCAATACAAACGACAGGGGTATGATACCTTCCATCACCACTTCTTGTTTCAGCACATTAAATCTCCATTGTCGTAGAGCTGCCAAGGCAGCTTGTTCGAGCCTTGGGTCTGCTTTCTGAAGGGGGATAATTTTTCCGACAGTTCCGTCGGGTAACACAGAGAATTTAAATCTTAGCTCTGCACTAGTATTAACCCCACTTGGAAATCTGGGCAAGGGCTTATGAAGTACAATTCTATTGCCACCTCCTCCCCATTCTATGTCGCCAAATCCATATCCAGCACCTTTGCCAGTACCACGCGAACCAAGTCCATTACCGTCTGATAGACCATCTGAGGATCCAATATCTTTTACACCCGTACCTTTGTCAGATTCATTCTTGCTTTTAGTATCGGAGCTTAATTCATTTACTGGTTTCAGATTACCAGATAGTAAATCCGATTGTGCTGGATTATTGCTTAATTTAGTTTTTACAGGTACGCTAGCGTCCTCCAGGGGTGATGCA
>CAYUZZ010000335.1:0-3386 GCA_964449505.1 uncultured Hyphomicrobiales bacterium
CCCAGGCAGTGCTGGTAATGCACTTTACATTGATGAGATGAGAATAGGTAACGCTTTAGTTGGAGTTGAAGAAGAAATTATAAATAATTCATATTCAGTTTATCCAAACCCAACTGTTGACGAATTGAATTTCTCTGATGCCAGTTATAATGAAAATGATTTTTCTATCATTTCGTTGCTGGGCGAGCAAGTTTTATCAGGTAAAATTACAAACAATTCGGTCAATGTATCTAATTTATCTACTGGTGTGTATTTCATTAGAGTAAATAACAACATTTTTAGATTTGTAAAGAATTAATTCTTTTGTTTTAAAGGGGCTTTTTCAAAAGTAATAAGATTTCAATCAAGCGTAGCAATCTATAATCCTAATGTAGATAAGAGCTTAGCTTTTTAGTAGATTGATAGATATCTTCACTTTAACCTTTGAGAAAGCCCCTTTTTTTTTATAATCAAATATTCGTGAAAAATATGCTATTTCTTAACATAAAATTTGGTTTTTTTGCGAATATTTACTAATTTTGTAATAATAAATGAAAAATAATATGTTAGATTATGTTATTTTTGTAACAATAAATTTTGTTTAAAATTCAAACGAGGATTTTATGCCTTTTAAAGATATTCCATGGGCAGAACCATATAAGATTAAGGTTGTAGAGCCAATTAAAATGACAACCCGTGAACACCGTGAAACTGCGATTTCAGAAGCAGGTTATAATACTTTCCTTTTGCGGTCTGAAGATGTTTATATTGATTTCTTAACAGACAGCGGGACAAATGCTATGAGCGATGCCCAGTGGGCTGGAATGATGATGGGCGACGAAGCCTATGCAGGTTCAAAGAATTTTTACCATTTAGATGATGCCGTTAAAAAGTATTATGGGTACAAGTATTTAGTACCAACTCACCAGGGACGTGGTGCTGAACATTTGCTATCTCAGGCAACAATCAAGAAAGGTGACTTTGTACCTGGCAATATGTATTTTACAACTACAAGATTTCATCAAGAGAAAGCAGGCGCCACATTCGTTGATGTAATTATTGATGAAGCACACGATTCCGAAAGCCTTCATCCATTCAAGGGAAATGTTGATATACAAAAATTTCAGGATTTAATCACCAAAGTTGGCGCAGATAAAATCCCATATATTTGCGTTGCTGCAACTGTTAATATGGCTGGCGGTCAACCTATATCCATGGATAATTTGCGTCAGGTAAAAGAACTTGCCGACAAAAATGGCATTAAAGTGATGCTTGATGCTACAAGAGCAGTCGAAAATGCTTATTTCATTCAGCAACGAGAATCGGGGTATCAAGACAAACCTGTTGCAGATATTCTACACCAATTAGCATCTTATACCGATGGTGCAACTATGAGTGGTAAGAAAGACTTGCTTGTAAATATTGGTGGATTTGTTGCAGTAAATGATTGGGATTTATTTGAAGAATTACGAAACATGGTAGTTGTTTACGAGGGACTGCATACTTATGGTGGTTTGGCAGGCCGTGATATGGAAGCAATGGCTATTGGTTTGGGTGAGTCAGTTCAGGATAATCATATAAGAGCAAGAGTAGGGCAGATTGAATATCTTGGTAAATTACTTGATGAATCTGGAATTCCTTTTATTAAACCCGTAGGAGGACACGCTATTTTCTTAGATGCTAAACGCTTCTATCCTCAAATTCCCCAAGAAGAATATCCAGCACAAACTCTCGCTGCAAATCTATATGTAGAATCAGGGGTTAGAGCTATGGAAAGAGGAATTGTATCCGCTGGACGAGATAAATTAACTGGCGAGAATCACAAACCAAAACTTGAGCTTGTAAGATTGACAGTTCCGCGTAGAGTTTATACTCAGGCTCATTTTGATATAGTAGCCTATTATGTTGATCAATTATATCAGCATAGGGATAAGGCAAAAGGTTTGAAAATGGTCTATGAACCTAAGTATTTAAGATTCTTCCAAGCAAGATTTGAAAGACTCTAAATAAATTTTAAGAAATATTCAATTAATGAATAGTTTATACCCGGAAAGTAATAATTAATATTGCTATTTCGGGTTTTTTATAGGGGAAAAGTGTATATTAAATGAATTGAATATTTTCAATAAATTCATATTTATAGTTAGTTTAGATTTTAAAGTAAAATAGGAAAAGTGCTCCAAAGATAAGTTTTTTTTATTAAATTTTAAGAAATATTCATAAATAGTTAACTTGTATCATAAATCAGTTTTATATTTCAAAAATATTCCGTAATTTAAAGTTTATTTTATTTTAAAAAACAAAAAAATAGTAAAATTTGGAGTGGATTATATGAAAGTTTACGAAACGAAAAACATACGAAATGTATCATTAGTTGGGCACGCAGGCTCTGGTAAAACAATACTTGCCGAAGCATTTTTATTCCAATCTGGCAGTATTTCCCGCAGAGGAACTATAGAAGATGCAAATACAACATCTGATTTTAATGAAATTGAACATGAACGCAATTCATCGGTATTCTCGACCCCTGTATATGCTGAATTTGGTGATGTAAAAGTTAATTTTATAGATACACCGGGATATGATGATTATATAGGCGAAATGATTGCAGCACAGCACGTTTGCGATACTACTGTTGTAGTTATCAACGCAACTAACGGGTTGGAAGTAGGAACAGAGAATGGCTTGTTCTATGCCGAAAAGTTAGGAAAACCATTAATGATTGTCGTTAATAAATGCGATAATGACCAATCTAAATTTGACCAAATTATAGAAGATGCCAAGTATCAATTTGGTAACAAAGTTACAATTTTTCAATTCCCACTCAACCCTGGTAATTCTTTCGATACAATTGTAGATGTTCTCTTGATGAAAACTGTAAAATACAATGGCATTTCTGAACCTGTACTAGAAGACATCCCCACATCATTATTATCCAAAGTTGAAGGTTTGCGCAATGAATTAATTGAGTCAATTGCTGAAAGTGATGAAGACCTTATGAACATTTATTTCGAGGAAGGCCATCTTAACGACGAGCAAATAGCCAAAGGACTTAAAAAAGCCTTCACAAAAAGGGAAATCTTCCCAGTATTTTGTGCATCAGGAAAGAATTTTGTTGGGATTAAGGGTATCATTGATTTTATTTTAAAAGAAACCGCTGCTCCAAATGACTTACCTATGCCTGTAATGGAAGGTAGCGTAAAAGTAGATTGTGACCAAGCTTCCAAACTTTCATTGTTCGTATTTAAATTGTTCTCCGACCAACGTCTTGGTGATTTAACTTATTTCAAAGTAAAATCTGGTAAATTACATTCAGGTTTGGATTTAATAAACGAAACCAAATCTTCAACAGAAAGATTTGGTGCCGTTTATATAATCAATGGTAAAAAACGTGAGGAAGTAACAGA
>CAYUZZ010000336.1:0-3379 GCA_964449505.1 uncultured Hyphomicrobiales bacterium
CTTGGTCGTCGTTAACTGTTACATTTGCAGTTTTAGTCTCAATAGATAAATCAATATCCTGGACTTTAGCTGGGGAGAGTGCTCTCATAATATAAACACGCGGATCTTCTGAATATTCAACAAGGTCAATATTCTCATTATTCAATTCTCTTACTATAGAATGAATTCTGATACCCTTCATACCAACGCAAGCACCAACCGGGTCAACCCTATCATCGAATGATTGCACTGCTACTTTGGAACGTTCGCCAGGGTCCCTGGCAATAGATTTAATTAGAATAATTCCATCATAAATTTCAGGAATTTCAATTTCGAATAATCTTGCAAGAAATTCTTCGGAGGCACGTGAAATAATAAGTTCTGGTTGTCCGCCAGTTCCGTTACGTTTAATTTCTTTAATTATAGCTTTAATTGTTTGATTTTTCTTGTATCTGTTAGGTTCGTTAGGTATTTGTTCTTCACGAGGTAGTCTCATTTCAACTTTATTATGCAAAACTAAAATGTCATGCCTTCTAATTTGATATACTTCGCCAACGATTATCTCGCCAACTTTACTAATATAATCTCTGTATATATTATCTTTCTCAATTTCCCTAATTCTCATATTCAAATTTTGGGAAGCCAAAGTAACTAATCTTCTGCCAAAACTTTCTGCAATATTGTCCAGAGTAATTTCTTCTACAAAATCATCCCCAATGCTAAACTTTTCATCGCTCCACTTCGAGGCTTCCTCAAGCGAAATTTGAATAACTTCATCCTCTACAACCTCTACAATTTCTTTCATAAGGTAGATTTCAATATCCCCTTTTTCCATATTGACAATTATTTCAAAATTGGCATTCATACCATATTTTTTTCGTATTATCATCGACAGGGTCTCTTCAAGTATTCCCTGTAACAAGTCACGGTCAATACTCTTGTGTTTAGCCATCTCTGCGAAAGCTTCAATGATTACTTTTTTGTCAATTTTATGCTTTACTTTACGCTTTGGCATCTTCGATATCTTTTCATATAAATAAACATAATAAAAATGGGCTGCTCAGCCCAAAAATCTTTTCAAAAATACAAAATTATTCCTTCATTATCAAAATATATTATTATTTATTACTTTTATCAGTTTATTATTTACAATTTAATTAATACTATGGTAAACTTAGACTTTTTTAATCTTGATGATCTCTTGGGCGATGATGAAATTTTGTTCAGAAATACTTTGAAGGATTTTGTTAATAGCGAAATTATACCAGTGATTGATGAACATTATCAGGCAGGTACTTTTCCTTTTAATTTATTATCAAAACTAGCCCAATTGGGCGCTTTTGGGATTACGGTACCCGAGGAATATGGTGGTGCGGGTTCTAATTATCTTATGTATGGATTGGCAATGCAAGAGCTTGAAAGGGGCGATTCTGCAATTCGTTCGTTTGCGAGTGTACAGAGCTCTCTTGTGATGTTTCCAATTTTAAAATATGGCTCGGAGGAACAAAAAAACAAATGGCTACCCAGTTTGGCAAATGCCAAATCAATTGGTTGTTTTGGGTTAACAGAACCAGATTTTGGTTCTAATCCTTCTGGAATGATTACAAAAGCTGAAAAAATCAATGACGGGTATTTGTTAAATGGTGCTAAAATGTGGATCACAAATGGTACCCTAGCGGATGTTGCTGTCATTTGGGCAAAACTTGATGGTGAAATACAAGGATTTCTTGTTGAAAAAGGCACTAAAGGATTTTCAGCTCCCGAGATGAAAGGTAAATATTCGCTCCGCGCAAGTGTTACTTCAGAGCTGATATTCGAAGATTGCTTTATTCCACAACAGAATATACTTACGAGTGCAAAAGGATTAAAAGCTCCTTTATCGTGCCTGACACAAGCCCGTTATGGGATTTCATGGGGAGCTGTTGGGGCAGCCATTGCAGTTTATGAGTCTGCTGTGCAATATTCCAAATCAAGGATTCAATTTGGTAAACCCATCGCTTCCTTCCAATTAGTTCAGGAGAAATTAGTAAGGATGTTTACTGAAATCTCCAAAGCTCAGTTGGTTAATTTCAGGCTTGCTCAATTGATGGATAGTGGTAATGCAACACCACAGCATGTATCGTTTGCCAAGAGGAATAATGTTGAAATTGCTCTTGATTGCGCTAGAATTGCGAGGGAAATCCACGGAGCTAATGGTATTTTGGGGGAATATCCAATAATGAGGCATGCTGCAAATTTAGAATCTGTCAAGACTTACGAGGGCACTCACGATATACACACTTTAATTTTAGGGCAATTTATTACGGGAATTGCTGCCTACGAATAAATAATTCATAAAATTAATTCATCTCAATTATCATTTTTTTTGTTAAATTAGCGTTTTTTTATAATTGCGATTAACAAATTAAGGGAGTTTTATGTTAAAAGGTCACCCAAAGGGTTTAGTGGTAGCAACTTTAGCCAATATGGGCGAAAGATTTGGCTTCTATACGATGATGGCTATATTGGTTCTTTTCCTTCAGGCTAAATATGGCTTATCTGAAGAAACAGCTGGAGATATTTATAGTTGGTTCTATTTCTTTATCTATGGCTTGGCGCTGGTAGGTGGACTGGCTGCTGATTACACAAAGAAGTATAAAACTGTTATTTTGATTGGTATCGTGGTAATGCTTGCTGGATATGTTATTCTGGCTACTCCAGGCTTACCTCTGTTGATCACTATTGTTGGTTTGGGTGTAATTGCGCTAGGTAATGGACTCTTCAAGGGTAATCTCCAAGCAGTTGTAGGTCAGATGTACGATAACAACGAATTTTCTAAAAATCGTGATTCTGCTTACATGATTTTCTATATGGGTATTAACATTGGTGCTTTTTTTGCTCCATTTGCAGCCACTGGCATCAGGAATTGGTGGTTAAGCTCTAATGGATTTCTTCATGATGGATCTTTGCCAGCCCTGTGTCATTCTTACATTAATGGAACCTTGCAAAATACTACTCAATTTCAAGATTTAGCTAATAAGGTAAGTCTAAATGGTTCTATAACAGATTTATCTGCTTTTGCAACCCAATATTTGGATATTTTTGCAGTTGGATATAACTATGCTTTTGGCATTGCTTCAATATCGATGCTTATTTCTCTTCTCGTATATATTTTCTTTAGTAAAATGTTGCCAAACAAAGAAAAAGTAATCGTTAAATCAGAATCCGACAAGGGTTCTAATAACAAATTTGATTCAAAGAAAGAAAGCAGCCTTTTCCCAGCTTTTATTTCTATTGGACTTTTAGTGTTAACTCCAGTTGCATTTTATTATTTGTTTGACAATTACCAACTTGGCTTGGCAATTGGGTTATTTTTTGCTTTTGTAGCATGGATGATTCTTAAATCGGATAAGGAGGAGTT
>CAYUZZ010000337.1:0-3370 GCA_964449505.1 uncultured Hyphomicrobiales bacterium
ATTTTTTGCCTGATGTTTACATAAAATCATTTATCAGAAATTTGTATAGCTACTACAAAATTGACCCTTCTACAATTAATTTTGAGGAAGCCACTCCACCACCTCAGCAGCAAATTATTCCGGACAAAGAGCTTAGTCAATCAAAAGTTGTTTCAAAGTCTGTTCCCGGCGATATAATTACAAAGTCAAAATCAACACTAAAAGACCCAGAAATCGAAAGATTTGCCCAACAATTTAAGAAAAGGCAAGTGAAAAAAGTTAGTAGAAATAGTTTATCCAATTACATTATTTTCTCTGTTTTGGGTATTGCGGTTATTTTAGCGATAGTTATTACCATAATTTCTTTGCAGCAAGACCACCCCGTTACTAATAATCCCAAAAATGCTGGTTCCGATGATACTTTGAAGATTGAAGTAAAGGATAAAGACCTCCTATCATATTTCGAAAACACCGATTCGCTTAACCTAAGAGCTGTTGCAAAAGATACAGCTTGGCTCAGGGTAATTATTGATAACAGCAATTATTCAGAACAAATGATGAAACCAGGCGAAATTAAGGAATGGAACGCTTCGGAACAATTTACCATAGATGTTGGAAATATTGGGGCAATAATTTTCTTTAGAAATAACCAGCAACTTCCCTTTTTTGGAAAAAAAGGTACTGTTGCCAAAAATATTAAAATTACTAAGGATAATGTTATTAACATTTCCTCTATTCAAGGTCCAAAGGATACTACTGATAAAGCATTAAAAGCCAAACCAAAGAAGAAAAAAGAGAAAGAGAATGCCACTCCTCCACCCATAATCAAAGAATCCAGTCTGCCACAGGATAACAATCTATTGAAAAAAAGATAGTTGGTAATTCTATTTCCCGGAGCGTACTATATCGTGTAATCTTATGATGCCACAAACACGTCTGTCATCGTTAATTACAGGGAGAACGCTTATCTCACTTTCTCTGTTCTCCATTATGGCAAGTGCTTCCTGTAAATAAGCTCCCTGTTTAATTGTTACAGGTGATTTTGTCATCACATTACCAACTTTCAAACCTCTTATATCGTCAGATTTCTGAAGTACACGTCTTACATCACCATCAGTAATTATGCCGAGTAATATTTGATTGCTGTCGATAACGCACACACATCCAAGATTTTTGTTGCTAATTTCAATAATAGCATTTTTAAAAGCAGCTTCTTTGTCTATAAATGGTATCAACAACCCTTTTTGCATCACATCTTCAACTTTTACAGTTATACTTTTACCTATTAAACCAAGAGGATGCAATTTAGAAAAATCTTCCAATGTAGTGCCCTTCAACTTCATAACTACCATTGCGAGGGCATCACCATACACAAGTGCAAGAGTGGAGCTTGAAGTTGGCGCCAAATTAAATGGACATGCCTCCCGGCTTACAGTAGCATTAAGAACTGCATCTGAATACCTTGCGATAGTGGAATTCACATTTCCCAAAATAGATATAATATTAGCACCCCGAAATTTAAGATAGGGTATCAGCTTTGTTAATTCCTCTGTTGTACCGCTTTTGGACAGTAGTATTGCTGTATCGCCATTCTGTACCAAACCAATATCACCATGCAGGGCTTCCACTGGATGCAGAAACGTGGAAGAAGTACCTATTGACGATAAGGTTGCTGCAATTTTGCGTGCGATTAATCCCGATTTTCCAACACCTGTCAGCACTACTTTATTCGCACCGCTAATTAGCTTGACTGCCTTGATAAAATTATCATCAATTACGTTCTTTGATTTTGTAATAGCAGCAATTTCTTCATCAAAAACCCTCTGAGCTTCATTTAAAATTTCTTCATTATTCATAAAATTAATCAGGGCTCCATCCCAATTTTTTACCTCCAATCAAATGGCAATGAATATGTGGAACAGATTGCCCACCATCTTCATTGCAATTAAAAATAAGCCTGTAGCCACGTTCATCAATACCCATTTTGATGGCAATATCTTTTGCTCTGAGTATCACTTTTCCAATCAATTCGGCTTGGTTTTCTTTAAGGTCATTAATAGTTTCTATTTGTTTTTTGGGCACAACAAGAATATGAACTGGTGCCTTTGGACTAATATCATTAAAGGCAATTACGTCGTCATCTTCAAATATAATCGATGCTGGAATTTCCCTTTTTATTATTTTTGTAAAAATCGAATCGCTCATTTTTTTCCTCTAAAAAAGATTATAAACTTAGCTGAAATTCTAAACTCCAACGGAATGGTAATCCAAACCATACTTCTGCACTTTGGGCTGTATGAATGGGAATACGTTTGCCGTCAATTACTTGTGTGTATGAATTATTACGGTTATCCTCGGCATCAGCTATATATTTGGTATCCAACAGGTTATAAAAGTGCAACTTGATAGCAAATTCGTCCAAAAATCCAACACCAAATTTCTCGAATTCGAATGTATATCCAAGGTGCATATCCATCAATCCATAATCGGGCATTAACCATGGTTGTGCATTGTCGCTTGCAAATGTTCTCGATCCTGGATCAAAATTTGCATAGTTATCCATAAAATACTTATATGTAATATTAAGAAAACTGCGTCTAATGGGATAAAATGTTGCCCCGAAGGATAAAGTGGTTTGTGCCGAATTTCCTACTTTTAGCCCATCAGAATAAATATTCACTTTTTCAATAAATTGATTTGCCTCGTCGTAAATATCGGCTGATACGTTGTTGGTCCATTTCCAATTACCCACCGATGCCATTCCTTTTAATCGCAGAAAACTGAATATTCTGTAATCTAATTCAAGTTCTGCTCCATAATGAACGGCGTCTATTCCAGCAATATTGTAATAAATAAAATTATCATTTGAATCTCGTGAGGTACGATAAAAACTTCTATCTTTCCAACCTGTGTAATACATATTAATGTTTGCCTGCAAATTCCTGCTCCAATATCCGCTACCTAATTCAAAAGAAATTACTTTTTCGTTCAACGGATTTATAAACATACCATTATCAAAATTGAACACTACATTAAACATAGGGGGACGACTATAATATCCTGCATTTGCAAAGATATTAAAATTAGAAGTTAGATTATAATTTGCACCAGCTTTTATTGTGTAGCCCAAATAACTCTGCCAATCGGTTTCATTTCCGTTGATGCTTTGCGGTGTACGGAAATAATCTTTTCTTTTATAACTTGTATTGGAAAGCGAAAAATTAACATAAGTGCTAAGATCATCTGCTTTGTATTCCATTTGAGCAAAGCCACCCAACCAATTTATTAATCCGTCATAATTATATCCAATTTTATCACCAAGATATTTAACCCATTTCGTTTTATCGTTAATTTCATTTAGATTGCTGACACTATCCACAAATTCCCCACC
>CAYUZZ010000338.1:0-3360 GCA_964449505.1 uncultured Hyphomicrobiales bacterium
AATCTGAAAGCTATCCACATCGCAGCCAATAGTAACATGGATTTTCTTATCTCGAAACTTATGCCCTAATTTGTCGAGTAACTGAGTTATATTGTCTTTATCATTATCATCAATTTTGATTAATATTCTGCAACAGTTAACGGCTAATATACTTTCGAGTAGTTCATCCAATTGACGATGGAAATTTCCACTTACAGATGTAAATTGGTTACCGTCATAATTGAATGATACAGCAATTCTTGATGATCTATATTGTGTAATCAAATTTCCTATTATTTGGGCATCTATAAATAGTACATCAGATACAAAAATCCGATATATCCCATTATCTAATAATAGTTTAGCAATTTCGTAACTAATGATATTACTTTCATATTCTATTGGGATATCAATACAATCTTGAAAATATAAAACTGAATTTAAATTTAATAAATGATCCTGTCCATTCAATGAGTCATAGTCGGAAATATGCAGCGTCTTTGCATTTTCTTTCCTCATCAACTGAAGTAAATTCACTGGATCTTTGCAGAATGAGTTGAAATTGACGTCATTCTCACCACAAATGACTAAATTTGATTCTCCGCCCCTTAACTCTATTTTAGGAATTACCAATATCATTTTATAGCAAATCTCAATGACTTTTTAATCAAATTCTCAACACTAACGTTACTTTTATCCAAATCCTTAAATGCTTCGTTTGCTGCCTTTTCGGCAGTCGTCTTATTATAACCAAGAGCTACCAAGGCTTGGATTGATTCATAAACCATAATATTTGATTGATTTGATGGTCCAAAATCATGGTTTGCTGTTGATAATAATTTGACTTTGTCTTTTAATTCAAACACAATTCTCTCTGCTGTTTTTTTCCCAATACCCTGCATTTTTTGGAGAGCTACTAAATTTTCATCATTAATAAATCTGATTAGCTCGTTCACATTCACAGATGATAACATCAATAGAGCCGTTTTGGGTCCAATTCCAGAAATAGAAGTAAGTAATTCGAAGGTTTCCCTTTCAGCAGTATTTATAAAACCATAAAGCTGAATTTCATCTTCTTTAGGTTTCAAGACCGTAAATATCTTAACATTTTCTTCGATTGCGGGCAGGGAATCAAAAGTTTGCAATGAAATATTCAATTTAAAACCCAATCCATTAGATTCTAAAATAGCTGTGTTGCTATGTTTGTAAACCAATTTGCCTTTTATATAATCAATCATTCAATTTTACTCAATATTTTTACAAACTTAATCACTTTTTTTTGTCTGTTAAAATTTATTTCTAAAAAGTATATTCCCTGCGACAGAGAGCTAACATCAATAGTGTTTGCATTCAATCCTGTAAAAGTATTAAATTCATATTCTCCTGCCATTAATCCAAGATAGGAATATATCGCAATTTTGATTTGCGATTTGTCTGTTGTGTAATAGCTTATATTAATGAAATTATCGGAGGGGTTAGGATAAAGAACAGGATTAAATATCAGTTGCTCAGAGCTAACGGTTATAGTATCGGAGAATGATGTGCAATAATTTGTATCAATTAATTTTAAATAATAATTTCCCCCGTACATAGGGTAATGTCTGTCTGTTAAAATTGGATTAATCAAACTGTCATTGTGATACCACAAGTATAGGTTGCCCTGAAAATAATTCTTGATTTGCAACAAATAATTTTTAAATTCAAATATTGGTTTTTGGGGTAGGGGATTAAATGCTACGTCAAAGCTCATACTAGTGTCTATACATCCATTTTTACTTAGACTGTATGCATAATAGGTACCTTCCATATTGAAAAAAGTAGTATCACCAATTGCGCCATTCGACCAGTATATACTACAAGAATCCCTTGGTTCAGTTATGGCTTCGATTATCACAGGATCGTTAATACAAGCCGGATTTCTACCAATACTTCTTAGTTTGATGCCATATTTTTTAAAAAAACTGATGTTGATGATATTTGAATAAAATGAGCATTGATCCATCTGATAATATGCGAAAATCAAGTCTGGTTTGTCGATTTTCACAGATGTTCCTTTTTTACCGTTAGACCATAAATATTCAATCCCTTCAATTGGATTTTTGATACTTAACAGCAGAGAATCACCTTCACAAATTTGAATATCGTCATTGTAATTAAGTTCAAACTTATTATTACTGCAATTACCAATATCGTATGTCCATAGTCCGCGTCCAAATGTAGCTGCATATAGTTTTCCATTTGATGAATCAAGTTCTATTTCATTAACAATGGGATAGGATAATCCATTGTTAAAATCCTCCCAGTTCAACGAATCTATATGTTTACGGTAAACTCCGGCATCAGTTGCTATATAGAACATATTATGAACTTTGTCAATTACGAGATTGTTTACCGGTACATTTGGTAAATTGCTTGATAGATTAACAAAATCCACTTTGCTATTCATCTTTTCAATTTTAAATCCTGATTGAAATCCACCAAATGTTAAATAGATATTTCCATCAAGTAATTCAATAGAAGTGATGAAATTATTGAAATTTTTGATAAGATTTGTCTTGTGCTCTTTATTTAACTCAAATAAAACATTTCCCTTAGAAAAAATATAAGAACCATCTGTTTTATTAAACTTAAAATCACTAATAAATGTTGTATCTTGTACCGAGTTAAAATCAGTGATTTGAGACCACGTAGCACCTTTATCAATCGTTAACCAAATATTTTTGAAAGCAATAAACAAAGAATCACCGGATTCGGTTAATAAAACGGGAGTGTTCCATGGTCTTTCCTCATTAATATTATCACTGATATTAATTCCACTGAAGTTGGTACCACTATTGTCTGAAAGATAAATCTGCCCTGCCTGAAGGACAGAAACCATAAAATTAGGTTTATCCTTTGCAAAGGCACAATCCATTGCATCTCCACTTATTAAATGATTTATCCCCATACCTTTGAAGCGGATTAAACCATTATCTTGTGACCCACCAAATATCAAATCTGGATTGTGAGGGTTAAAAGCAGTTTTGTAAAATTGAGTTACTCCAAGACCTTTACTGATATTGGTCCAATTAGAACCTAAATTGTTGGAAACATAAACTCCACCATCATTTGCTAAGTAAATTTTATTATTACCACTATCAAAAATCAGGTCGTGCTGGTCAACGTGAATATTATTGCTAATCAAATTGAACGATTTTCCGCCGTTTGTGGTAATATGGAGTGGAATTCCGCCAACAAAAATAATATCACGGTTGTTTGGATCCACTGATAAAAGCATATTATAGAAACCTTGTGATGAAATCAAATATCTTGAGTATTCATTTGCAATAAGATTTTTGAATGTTTCAACCTCATTTTCAGACAATGATAAACTAGCCCTTT
>CAYUZZ010000339.1:0-3360 GCA_964449505.1 uncultured Hyphomicrobiales bacterium
CATGATATGGGCAAAACAATTGAACAGGACCCTACTCCACATGCCTTATTGGGATATGAACTTGCCAAAAAATACAAAGAAAAACACATCGTTTGCAATGCTATCGGTGCTCACCACGAAGATATTGAAATGGAATCTCCAATTGCGGTACTTGTGCAAGCAGCAGATAGTATTAGTGGTGCCCGCCCAGGTGCAAGAAGAGAATCCTTAGAAAACTATGTAAAGAGATTACAAAAGTTGGAAGATATTGCAATGAGTTTTGAAGGTGTAGCCAAAACATTCGCTATTCAAGCGGGACGAGAAATAAGGGTAATTGTGGAACCTGAAAGAGTTGACGATATTCTGGCTGACCAAACTGCATTCGAAATTGCCCAAAAGATAGAGGGCGAAATGGAATACCCTGGTCAGATAAAAGTTACAGTAGTTAGAGAGCGACGCAGCGTAGCTATTGCTAAATAATTATTATAATTCTCAATTTAAATAAGAAAAACCCTCATTTTACTTTGAGGGTTTTTTATTTTAATAATTATATCAAGTAATTTACAGATAAAGTTTCTGTTAAATTTACTTCCAATCAATCAATAGAGAAAATCTCATTGTATTTGCCAACGGGTGATTCTCTTCAATAGTATTAATAAAACTAAAGTCCACATTGAAAATATCGTAACGAACGCCGGCACCAAAATTCCAATACTGACGGTTACCCAACGCAGCAGGTTCGGTAAAATATCCAGCACGTAATGCAACGAGATGTTCGTACCAATACTCAGCTCCAAACGACCACTCTGCACCTGGGTTTTGCCAAGCAGTTACCAAAGATGTTGGCAATGCATCACTTCCCAATGAATCCCTTTTTACAAGTAATTTTGCAAAATCGACCGCAAATTTCAAATCATTAAACTCATCTTTAACAACTGTAAATGCAGTCCCCAATCTTAATGTAGTAGGTAGTGGGTCTGATTCTCTAATATATGTAACTTTTGGTCCTACATTCTGCAAATTCAAACCTACCGAAAATCTATCATCAATGCCAAGAAAATCAATGTCTTGGGGTTTCCACAAGACACCCAAATCGAATGATGCACTAACACCAGTGCCAGATTCACCCGAAGTATTTGCTGAAGTGGGGGTTAGATTACTTTGAATATATCTCAGCTGAAAACCAACACCCAAATCAGGGGCAACAATGGTTCCATAGGACAAGCCAACAGAAAATTCATTAGAAATAAATTTACTAAGGACTTTACCATTTTCTGCAGTTCTGGTAAATTCTCCCAAATTCATAAAAATAAAATTGAAAGCAACCGTACCATCTAATGATTCAAAATACTGCCCTACTGTTCCATAACTATAAAATAAATCAGCATTAAATTGAGGCAACCAAGGCGAAAATGACAATGCAACCTGACGAAAAGGTACAAATTCTTCTTTGCCAAAGTTATTCGAAACATCAAAATAATCAAGGAAGCCTAATCCTGCAGGATTCCAATATATCGCATTTATATCGTCAGCAATCGCCGTTCCTGTTTCCCCCATTCCGCTTGCTCTGGCATCGGGTGAGATTAGCAAGAATGGAACTGAAGAACCACCTGCCTGTGAGTAAACTTCAACTTTTGATAATGCTACCAATGATATTAGCCCCAGAAATACAGCCGTTCTTTTTATCAAATTCATTATAAGAAACCTCCAATAAGAAAAATATTTATTTTACTTTAATTAATTTACCAAACTTAACAATATTAATGCCACTTTTGTCAGGTATTTGTACTCTAAAAATATACACTCCATCACCTACAACATTATTGTTGTTGTCTAAGCCGTCCCAAAACACCTCAGTTTCATAACTTGTATTAACATTACTTTCCAAATCTCGAATTAATACTCCATTAATTGTAAAAATATCTATTTTTACTGTAATTGGAAGCTCAGCGTTGTGTCTGAAGCTGATTTTTGTATTGTCCATAAATGGATTGGGTATTGCCAAAAGATTGTCGAGATAGCCATTAGTACCGGTTATAATGAAGGATGTTTCATTTACAGAGAAATTATTAAATACGTCCCAAGCACGAATTTTAATCTTATGTTTTCCGGCACTTAAACCCGAAATCATGTTAACAACAGTTCCTCTTCTTGAATCAGTTATAGAAGAAACATACTTTTCTGTTAAATCGTTTGAAATAGACGAGCCATCTATCCAAGATTCTATTCTATGTCCTATCCCCAGTCCTGTGGTATTAATACCCGATTTGTCGTAAAGGTCAACTATTAGCATAGGGTTATTGGAGACTATTTCATTTTCTACAAAATTTCTCGAATCAAGAAAAATATTGATTTCTGGACCTTCGTTATCGTTGATCCCCGAAATATTATCAAATCCATTTACTCTCAAATTATTAAACACTCCCTTGGCAAATCTTTTATCACTGGAATATGCATAGGTAAACAGTTTTCCTTTCAATTCGCTGAAACTAATATCTTTGGGGACAAAAAAATTAGCTCTGAACTCTCCATTAACAATATTGTAAGTGCTTTGGTTAAGTGCAGACCCCATTTTAGTAAAATTGAACTGAGACCTTGAGATGTTGTTTACTACTTCTGTTAATGAAATCATGCGGTCGCCATCTCGAAGTGTAAGCACAGCGGCACCGTTATAATCCGCTACTACTGCTTTTCCCAACCTGTCATAAATGGTACCGCTAACAGTCATTTCCGAAAGTGCTTTTAGTTGCATAGCCGAATCCAAGTCCTCAACATTTCTACCATTAATGGAATCTATTTTGATTATGTAATCTGGCAGAGCAATCCGAACAAGTGGATCGCCCAACAAAAAATACTTTCTGTCGTTGCTCGATATTCTTTTCTGCTTAATCATAAGCATTGCATCGCCCAGAGTAGGGTATAGCCCAGTTGTGGAATCTTTCGTTAGTAAAGCTCTGTAAAAATCTTTCGTCAGGGATTCATTTTCTGAAGCATAAACCACTCTGGTAGCAGAAAGCACACCAATAGCACCACCATTTTTGCTAATAAACATTTCTTCTGCACCGCTACGTACTTCAGGGTCATCAAATCTACCATAATCGCAAGTAGCAGCAGTAAGAAAGAATGGTTTTGTGTAATTAACCATCTTAGGTATGGTTATGTCTCTTTCCAAAATAAATTCATGAGCCCAAACTCTCGGATTTCCATGACCAAACCAATTTAAAATTAATGCTCCGGAACTATTAATTTTAGTTAGAAGATTCTCTGTTACCTGTGGTTTTTTAATCCCACCCGAACCATTTACTGATTGATATTCTACAAGATAAATTTTTTCTATTTGCAAATCGGGAGCATACCCCGAAATAACTTCATTTTGCAGTC
>CAYUZZ010000340.1:0-3348 GCA_964449505.1 uncultured Hyphomicrobiales bacterium
AACGAAGATTCTTTCAATAATCTAAGCAAAAGAGAGTTAACTGAGTTTCTAATCAAATTAAAAAAAATCGAGAATATTCTGTAACAAAAACAGAATTTAAATGTCTTATAGATAAATATATTAGGAAAATATGAAAGTTTTAATTATAGCATTTGCTTTATTATTTACGGGTTATCTGCTTGCTGTTGAAGATACTTCAAAAATAATAGAAGATATGTCGAAACAAAAAGGAATCAATAACCTGCAAGATGTCAAGGATTTTAAAATTAGTGGTCAGAGTTTTGCTGATAAAACTCACTTCAATTTTAATTATTATTTCATGAAACCCAATTATCACCGAATAGATATTACATCGCCCGGGCTATCAATAATTTCTGTATTGCAAGGTGACGTGGGTTATGTTAAGCAGTCTTTTTACCCAACTGTCCCAATTGATGATAAAACGAGGGTTGAATTGATTAATTTGTCAGAAATTGTTTTATCACCTTTTTATGAACATCAAAAGAAAGGAATTAAATTTAAATTCGACAAGATAATTCAATATGGTGGTAGGGAAAGCTACCAAATTTCTTTGATTGATTCAAGTGGTTTTTATACTGATTTGCTTATTGATAAATCTAATTTACATTTATTAAAATCAGAAAGTAACAAAGAATATACTTCTGGTATGATTCCATCTACATTAGTCTTTGATAAATATACCGAATTAAATGGGATCAAAATCCCAATGGATATTGAGCAAACTTTACTTAGCCAGACAAGAACAATAAAGATTGATTCAGTAATGTTTAACATAGGTTTGCAGGCTTTCGATTTTAAAAAGCCTAAATAATCAACCAGCAGAATCAACAATTTTATAAAGTTGGTCTTTCTTCCTCAATCTGTCTTTGACTGGAAAAGCTACAGATGTTCCCTTGAGTGCATGTTGGATATTACCGTTATCGTCTCTTAGTTCGCTTATAATACCTTCATAAACACCTGTTGAGGAGCCAATAACCATTATTTTGTCATCGATGGCAAGTTCTCCGGTTTTAATACTAACTTCAGCTACTTTCAAGTTTGGAAAATAATTAGTAATTTCACCGATAAATACTTTTTTTTCAGTTGCTTGCGAACCATATTTCCCAGACCATTCCCCTATTTTTTTCCCTAAATAATACCCATCCCAGAATCCTCTGTTATAAACTTTAGAAAGTTTTGCTTCCCATTTTTTAACTTTTTCCTCGGAATAAGTTCCTTCATTAATCGATTGGGCTGCTTCCCGATACGCTTCTACTGTATATTTCACATATTCGGGCGACCTTCCTCTGCCTTCAATTTTTAATACGCTAACACCTGCATCTAATATTCTATCAAGGAAGTGAATTGTTCTCAAATCTTTGGGCGACATTATATATTCATTATCAATTTCTAACTCATAACCGCTTTCTTTATCTTTAACAGAATACGCTCTACGGCAGGTTTGAAGACAAGAACCTCGGTTAGGAGACTTGTTCCATTCATGAAGACTTAGATACCATTTGCCCGAAATAGCCATACATAAAGCTCCATGAGCAAACAATTCAATTTTAACTAATTCCCCTGAAGGTCCGCAAAGCTTATCCTCAATGATTTTACTGTTAATATATTTAACCTGTTCAAGGTCTAATTCCCTTGCAAGCACCATTACATCAGCATATTTAGAGAAGAATTTAACGGACTCGTAATTGCTAATGTTTGCTTGTGTAGATATATGCAATGGCATTCCTTGATTAAATGCATAATCTATTACTGCAAAATCGGATACTATTATAGAATTAATTCCAAATTCTTTTGCTTTATCAATTATCAATCTTGATTTATCAATATCAGAATCATACATAATCGTATTAAGAGTTAAATAAGTTCTAACATTTGCCTCTTTAGTTAATTGAGTAATTTCTTTCAAGTCCTCAATCGTAAAATTAACAGAAGAACCTGACCTCATGTTCAAATTGGAAGCACCAAAGTAAACAGAATTAGCACCTGCATTGATAGCAGCTTTCAATGATTCCATCGAGCCGCACGGTGCCAAAATTTCAACATTATTGTGAGTTTTCATTTCTTTTTAAATTTGATAAAATTTTTGAAAAATACGATCTCTTCTGTATTAAAAAAGCCAAATACTCTTAATAAAATTCCATAAATCAATAAATACATTAACTTCAGCAATATCTGGAAATGTATCTGTAAATCGAATATCATCCACTTATCGAAGAAAAATATAACGCCTGCAGTAAATATTATAATTCCAACCCTTCCCCATTCATAATCAATTGGATAAATTTGCCGACTTTTGTAATACAAGATAGAAGCACTCAGCAAGTATGCAATAAGTGTTGCCCATGCAGCTCCAGTATAGCCCATAGATGGTATCATAAGGAAATTCGCTGCAATATTAACAATTGCAGCCACACCAACTGCAATTGGCAAGAAGGATGTTTTCTTTTCGATTATAAATCCAGCCGTAAAGTTAATGAACAATCCATTAAAAAAGTATGCCAGAAGTACAATAGGAACTATATTAAGTCCTCCCCAATATTTAGGGTTAATTAAGCTTCCGCCAACAAATGGTATCTGAACAAAATAACCAATAAAGAAAGAAAATACTAAAAATACTATTGCAGACAATAAAGTAAAATATGTTAGAACTCTGGAGAATGTGACTTTGGCATCAGTTTCGTGAAAGATACTTAAATAAAATGGTTTGAATGCGTATTCAAATACTGTTACGAATATCATCATGGGTATTCCCAATCTGTAGTTCACTTGATATGTAGTTATTGCAAGGTCTGAGTTTGTTAATTCCTTCAGTATTGGTCTGTCGGCTACCTGCAAAATGATTGCTGAAATTGAAGCTGGAATTGTTGGAATTCCAAATTTCATCATTCTTTTAAATAATGACCAATCAATGTTACTAAATAAATTATCTTTGATTAAAGGAATAAAATATACAAATGCAATTGATGAGACAATAATTTGAGCAACAAAAACACCTTCTGCCTGTAAGTCCAAAATTGTAAGAAAAAGAAAGTTTAATATCACAGTTACCAATATGGTCACAAATTTAGTTATTGCAAACTTCTTCGCCTGCCTTGACATTCTTAGATGGGCAAATGGGACATAGGTTAGTGAATCAATAAATGGCATAAGCATAGCTAATATGAATAAATAGCCAGCATCCTTAATACCTGAAGATGCTATTGCACTGCCAAAATTCCCCGACATAAATACAAGAAAAATCGTAATTATTAAAGCGAGTCCATTATTAAATAAATACGAATTTGTAAATGCTTTTTTGGAGTCCAATTTGTTATCGAAACTAAAGAA
>CAYUZZ010000341.1:0-3347 GCA_964449505.1 uncultured Hyphomicrobiales bacterium
CACATTTTAAAAATATAAAAATAAAGAATTATTGAACAATTATTGTAAGTAGATTAAAGGGAAGTAATATTATGAGAAATCTTGTTGTTATTTTTTTGTTGGCAATATCCTTTAGTGCAGGAATTGATGCCATGCAGTATGAGGAAAGTAGTATAAATGGAAGTAGTTTTACGCTTGCTCTCAATAATACCAATGAGCTATCGCAATCAAATGATAATATTACACAGAGCAGGCACAATGCAATTACTAATACAATCAAAATGGCAAGTCCTGCAATTGTGGGAATTAATGTAACCGAAATTAAACAAGTTGTTTATAGAAATCCAATATTTGATGATCCTTTATTCAGGGGATTTTTTGGTGATGGTGCAGGAACACGCACACGTGAATACAAAGTGCAGGGGCTTGGTTCGGGTTTTATAATATCATCTGACGGCTATATACTCACCAATCATCATGTTGCGGGCAATGCTTCCAAAATCGTAATCACAATGACTGACGGCAAACGCTACGAGGCAGAAATAATTGGCTCGGATATGGTTACTGACGTCGCTCTTCTCAAGATTGATGCCAAGAATTTGCCTTATTTAAAGTTTGGCAATTCCGATGATTTGTTGATTGGCGAATGGGCTATCGCATTTGGTAATCCTTTTGGATTGTTCGATTTGAATGCAAAGCCAACTGTAACAGTAGGCGTTATTTCTAATGTGGGAGTTAATTTCCTCCATCAGGACGAACCCTACAACCGTGTTTATAGAAATATGATACAAACAGATGCGGCAATTTCATCTGGCAATTCTGGTGGACCATTACTAAATGCGATGGGAGAGGTGGTGGGCATGAACACTATTATATACTCTACGGCAAATAGTCGTCAGGGTTCTGGCTCCATAGGCATTGGCTTTTCTATCCCAATAAATCGAGTAAAAGTAATGGCAGAAATGCTCAAATCTAAAAAAGAGATTGACCGTGCCTTCTATACCGGATTAGATGCCCGTGATATTGATGAAGGTATTGCAAAATATCTTGGGATAGAAGAAAGGGACGGGGTGGTAGTATTTGGCTTTAAAGGTAATTCGCCTGCTGATAAAGCAGGAATAAAATTGGGAGATATAATTACTGCTGTTGATGGTAATAGGGTATTAAAATTAGATGACTTTATGGTCTATGTTGGGGATTCGTTTGTTGGTGATAAGAAAGAATTTACTATATTGCGTGATGGGAATGAAATAAAGAGAGCAATTGTCCTTGAAAAATTAACGGGTAGAAAAAGTGCAAGATAATTCAAGTATATTAAAAGCTGATAATTTAGTTAAAAAGTATAAGAAGCGCGTCGTTGTTAACGATATTTCTCTTGATGTGAAACAGGGCGAAGTGGTAGGATTGCTTGGTCCGAACGGTGCTGGCAAAACTACTACTTTTTATATGATAGTTGGTATGATAAAGCCAAACGAAGGTAATGTGCTGCTTGATGGGAAATCAATTACTGCAAGTCCAATGTATCGTCGCAGTCGTTTGGGAATTGGCTATTTGCCACAGGAAGCATCTATATTTAGAAAAATGACGGTTGAAAATAACATAAAAGCAATCTTGCAACTTCAAAAAATGAAATCTACCGAGCGTAAACTAAAGTTGGAACAATTATTGGAGGATTTTGGCATTACTCATATCCGTAAGAGTAAGGGCTACACACTGTCAGGAGGTGAACGCCGCCGCTGCGAAATAGCCAGAACACTTGCGGCAAGTCCTAAATTTGTATTGCTTGATGAGCCGTTTGCTGGTATTGACCCCATAGCGGTAGAAGATATAATGAAAATAGTATATAAATTGAAGCAACAGAATATTGGTGTGTTAATAACAGATCACAATGTGCACGAAACTCTATCCATCACCGACAGAGCATATATTATGATTGATGGAAAAATATATATATCTGGTTCAGCAGAGCATATTGCATCGAATGAAGAAGTAAGGAAACGTTATCTGGGCGAGACTTTTAAATTGGAAAGGTACGAGTTTTAAACCTTTTCCATTTTTTATTGTCTTATTATCAAGTAAATGTTTTATTTTTTATGGAGATAATTATGACAGGAATTAATTTAAGAGCGTCATTGATATTGTTGGGAATATTATTTTCCGCAAATATTTTTGCTGCTAATCTAAAGGAAGCCGGCAAGGAATTAAAAGGAGAAATTAAAAGCTACAATGAGACTAACATATTACCGCAACTTAATGACTGGAAAGCTGATATTGACAAAAATTTGAAGACTGACGACCTTACTAAGTTAAACAAACTAAGAACTGATGCCTATAATTTGAAAATGGAAATTAAAAAAAATATTTTGGCATTAAAAAATGAGGGCATAAGTGACAAAAAAGAATTCAGAAGCAGGTTAAAGGAAATCAGAAAAGAAAGTATGGGGAATTTTAAAGATATTGCTATGCAATTGAAACCCATAATTGAAGCTAATTCAGATTATTTTGATGATTTATTTGAAAGTGCCAAACCAGTAGGTGAGAAGTGGAGAAAAGATTTAGAGGCAATAACAGAAAAATGGCGTGAAAAGTACAAAGACTTGATAGATGATTTGGGAAAGGCAGGGAAAGATCCACGTAAAGGAATGGATGGAAAGGAAGGCAGAAGAGGCAGACCGGGCAGAGGTGGCGGGAAAGAACAGGTAGCAAAAATTTTACTTTGGAACGGTATTGATAGCGATGCTGATGATATGCAAGAGTTCTCGTTAGCTGGTGTTGATGATGAATATAATATGAAAGAATCCCTGAATTATCCGAATCCTTTCAAAGAAAAAACTAACATTACATTCAATTTACCAAGTTCGGGGAATGTGAAAATTACTATCAATAATGAAAATGGCAAAGTAATAGATACAATACAGAATGGATTTATGAATGCCGGAAATCATACTCTGGAATATGCCCCAAAAATAGATGTACCAAGTGGTTTGTATTTCTACAGGATTAAATCTGAGGACACCAATATCACAGGTAAATTACTTTATAGAAAGTAAGTAATTCGATTTTATGGGACTTTTGGCCTGAATTATTTGAAATTTATGATAGTATTAATGTGGCTGTATCAAGAGTAGAATTATGATACAGCCTCATTTTGTATTAGAGAGTATGGTATCGACATGATGGACTGATTGGGATACTTTTTCTTGTCTGTATCATTCCGTTGTGTCACTTTTTAAACTTGCCCATAACGGCTGAGGCTATGTGCAGTAAGGGATTGCGGGCTTCGTTCCTGTCCACCGACACGAAAGTTTGAGATGGGCAGAATGCTTGAATTACCACTGAAACCCTTATTGCATATAGCCTTTGTTACC
>CAYUZZ010000342.1:0-3321 GCA_964449505.1 uncultured Hyphomicrobiales bacterium
TTTTTCGTAATTTTACTAATAATTTTTCACAAATTTCAAATATTATGAAAACAATATTAGTAACAGGGGGCTTAGGGTATATAGGTTCTCACACTGTTGTCGAGCTTTTGAATAATGATTACAATGTCATTATCATAGATAATTTATCAAACTCAGAATTATTTATTTTAGACAGAATAGGGCTGATAACTAAGAAAAAACCGGATTTTTATGAATTGGATGTTAGAAATTCAGTAGCACTTAATGAAATTATTAGAAATTATTCTTCAATTGATGGAATCATTCATTTTGCTGCTTTCAAAGCGGTCAACGAATCTATAAACAAACCTCTTGAATATTACGATAATAACCTGAATAGCTTAATTTCTATTCTAAGGGTGATTGATGAAAACAATCTTAATAATTTAGTTTTCTCTTCATCTTGTACTGTTTATGGTCAACCCGACAAATTACCTGTTACAGAAGATACTCCATTCAAAGAAGCTTGGTCGCCGTACGGTTTTACAAAACAAATTTGCGAGAGTATAATAAAAGATTATTCGAAGACCAAAAATAAATTCAAGGCTGTATCATTAAGGTATTTTAATCCAGTGGGAGCACATCGCAGCGGACTAATTGGAGAACTTCCAAAGGGTGTACCCAATAATTTAATGCCCTATATTACTCAAACAGCTGTTGGTATCAGAAAGGAACTGTCCGTTTATGGCGATGATTACAACACACCTGATGGAACGGCAATCAGGGATTATATACATGTAAGTGACCTTGCAACAGCACACCTTAAAGCACTTGATTATTTATGGTTACAAGAAAATAAATATTATGACGAGTTTAATATCGGCACCGGTATTGGTTATTCGGTCTTAGATGTTATTAATAGTATAAATAAATTTATAGACAAACCTCTGCCCTACAAAATTGTTGAGAAACGAGAAGGCGACGCAGAAAAGATATGGGCATTGCCCGATAAAGCTAATAATATTTTGGGCTGGCATCCTGTTTATAATCTTGATGACATGACAAGTACTTCTTTAAATTGGGAGAGGCAGTTAAAAAATAGTCTATGAAGATAGCACACATCACTTTACATTACGATTTGAAAACTGGTATTGGAATTATTAATAATTGCAGGCAGAAGTCATTAGCCTTCAAGGAAGTTGGCATTCACGATGTTGACGTAATCTTGCTGAATTACTCAAGTAATCAGTTTGACAAAGATATTGTCTTCATTAATGCTAAGGATAAGAATATTTTCCAATCGAGCAAAAACAGATTATTTAACAAATATAATTTGATTAATAATTCGATAAATATGACAAAATAATAATTAGATACCCACTTTCCGACAGAACTTTCTGGAAAATCACTCAAGATCGAGATGTCTTTTTTGAGATTCATGGCATATTAAATGTCGAATTAAAGAATTATTATCAGAACAATCTTTTCAATAATCCACTATTAACAGTTAGTTCATTAATAAGATACCAGCTTGAACAAAAGTATGGTACTAAGTGTTTGAATTCCTCGAAAGGTATAATTGGATTAACAACTGATATTATTGATAATTTAGCAGCTAATTTTGTTGTGACTCCCAAAAAAGTAATAACAAATGGTGTCAGTGAAAAATCTTATGCTTTTACAAAATTCAAGCCATTTGACGGCAATAATTTAGAACTAATATTTTCTGGTTCTTCTTATCTTGAATGGCATGGTCTGGAAAGATTGACAGATAGTCTCAACAAGCTTAGAACTCACATTAAAATTAATTTAAATATTGTTGGAACTTTCCCCACTAATAAGTTGAGAAGTACTAATGCTAATTTTAATATAATTTACCATGGTTTATTGGACTGTAAAAAATCAGAGAAGATATTCAGAAACTGTAATTTGGCAATTGGCACTTTAGCACTTTACACAAAGGGAATGCAAGAAGCTTCCCCTTTGAAATCGAGGGAGTATTTCTGCCGAGGCATTCCTTTTATTAAAGCATACTACGATACTGATATCGATAAATATGCAGAAATGAAACAGTTCTGCTTGGATTTTCCCGATAATAATTCCGAAATTGATTTTAATCAAGTTATAGAATTTATAAAGGATATGTCAAGCCAAACTTATGACGTTGCATTGAGAATGAGGGAACTCGCTATTGAAAAATTGAATTGGACAATCAAGGTAAAAGAATATTTCGATTTCTTAGAGATTTAATTTTAAAGAACTTGGTTTGGGATTTAATATATGAATTTGGAAGTAAAAATTGTAAATGAATTTGGGTGGTTTCGGTTTAATGATATTTTTTGGTCTATTGGTTATATCTATGACGAAAATAATATAGCCCTAAAGGGTCGTGATTTATACAATTATTTAAAACCCATCTTAGAAAATAAAGAACTGTTGGAGAGTACTTTAAAAAAAATTAATGGGTCGTTTTTGATTGTTGCAAAGATTTCACCTCAGATTATTATTATCACAGACAAAGTGTGTTCATACCGTGTTTTTTATCATTTGAATGAGAACTCATTTGCAATTTCAGACAAGTTAATCTATCTAAAAAATCAATATAATTGCCCTGTGGATAACTTATCAATAGAGGAATTCCTTTCATGTGGATTTGTAACAGGCAGAGAATCATTGTTTGGAAATATCTACCAAACCAGGGGTGGAGAAATGATATATATAGAGAACTGCAAAATTGACATTAAATCATATTTCCATAGCAGAAAAGAAACTTTGAAAGAAGAAAAGTTAGATACTTATAGAAATAATTATCAAAATATACTAAGCAATATTTGTGAAAGACTTCAAAAAAATTCAGAAGATAAGCAATATGTTCTATCTTTGAGCGGCGGTTATGACTCAAGATTAATTGCTTCATTACTCAAGAAATCTGGAGTTAATAATGTGATTTGCTTCACCTATGGGAAGAAGAATAGCTACGAGTTGGAACTATCCCGCAAAATCACAAACACACTTGGATTTAATTTGGTTGAGATTGTATATACTGATGATTTCCTTCACAATTACTTAGTTACAGATGAATTTTATAAATTTATTGAATTAGGTTCCAATTTTAATACGATTCCACATATACAAGATTACTTTGCTGTTAAGTATTTAATTGATAACAATTTAATTACAAGCAATGCTGTAATATTGACTGGTCATATTGGTCAGTATTTTTACTTTTATTTCAAAAATCAATTTAAAAACTTCCGCTTTGGAAACAGTAAATTTGCATTGGATTATATATTTCACGATACTTATGTATATAAAAAAAGTAAATATAAGAAGGAAATGAAATCCAAAATATCGAAATATATA
>CAYUZZ010000343.1:0-3312 GCA_964449505.1 uncultured Hyphomicrobiales bacterium
AGTTGTTCAATTCTATATCGCAATTTGGCACGGGAAACCTCTAACAGTTTTGCGGCTTTGATTTGATTTCCGTTTGTTATTTTCAATGTTTGTATTATTAAGTCTTTCACTACATTTCCCATAGTAACGCCAGTTGGTGAAATTTTTAGGTGATGTTCGCCACTTTTTACTTCAATATCGTGTTTTCCAGAAAATACTGTTACTGAATTAGCACCCTTGAGGAAACTAAGGGATTCTTTTGTAATAATATCACCCTGCTCCAACAAACAAATTCGTTCGAGGGCGTTTCGAAGTTCTCTTACATTACCCTTCCATTGATAATTGTTAATTAAATCAACGGCACCCGCTGAAAATCCTTTAATTTTTTTGCCAAATTTGGTATTAAATTCATTTACAAAAGCAGAGGCTAATTTCAAAATATCCTCGCCACGGTCTCGTAATGGAGGTAATTGAATTCTTGCAACATTTAATCTATAAAAAAGGTCTTCTCTGAATTTTTCTTCTTCTACTAATTTTTCTAAATCTTTGTTGGTAGAGGCTATTACTCTAACATCCACAGAGATTTCTTTTGCACCACCCAGCCTATAAAATCTGCGTTCCTGCAGTACTCTTAGCAACTTAACTTGTAATTCCATACTCAGTTCGGCAATTTCATCTAATAAAATGGTACCATGTTGGGCTTGTTCAAATTTGCCAGGTTTAACTTTTTCTGTTGCACCCGTAAATGCACCTCTTTCATATCCAAAAAGTTCGTTTTCGGCTAATTCCCGTGGAATTGCTCCACAATTAATAGAAACAAAAGTACCTTTGGCTCTGGGGGAATTTTCGTGAATATATCTCGCCATTAATTCTTTTCCAGTTCCACTTTCTCCCATAATTAAAACGGTGGTATCGTCGGTTGAAGCTACAATTTTAGCAATATCCATTCCTTGTTTCATAAGTTCCGAAGTACCAAGTATTTCACTTGGCATTTCTTTTTTTAATTGCTCCGATAGGATGTCAACTTGTCTTCTTAAATCGAAATTTTTTAGTGACCTGTCAACAGAAACTTCTAATTGTTCCAAGTCGAGTGGCTTAACGATAAAATCTTCTGCACCAAGTTTCATTGCCCTAACTGCCATTTTGATATCAGAAAAAGCAGTCATCATTATTACAGGAACTGTATAACCCTGCTTGCGTAATGTTTCTAAAATATCTAAGCCGTTCGCATGACCAAGGAAAATATCCAAGAGGATTAAATCCGGGGATATCATGTGCAACTCGTCCAAACCTTTATTAGCATCAGTAAAGGTTTCAACTCTTGTATATTTGGCAGAAAGTATGTCTTTAACAATATTATTTACTAAAGGATCATCTTCAATTACCACTATTGTATAATTTTGCTTTGGCACTTTGTCCTGTTGTTCAAATAATTAACAAACTAATATAATAAAATTTGTTTGAAAAATAAGTAAAATTCTAAGTTTTTTTTAAAAAATAATTAATTTATTTGTTTTGGTAGTTTGATATAAAATACAGTTCCAGAACCATATACAGATTCGACATCAATCACGCCATTATGTTGATGCAAAATCCTTTGGGTAATTGGAAGTCCCAAACCTGTTCCATCTGCCTTACGAGTAAAAAAGGGATTAAATATCTTTTGCATATCCTCGGCAGGTATCCCTATTCCATTGTCTTCTATGGATACAACAACAAATTCGCCCTCTGTCCTGCGAAGTGATTGTTCCAAATATGTTCTAATTGTAATTTTACCTTGAGTTTTGATAGCATCACTTGCGTTGGTTAATAAATTTATTAACACTTGTTGTATTTGCTTAAAATCGGCAGATACTTTGGGTAAGTTATCCTCAAATTTTAGTTCGACTGTAATATCTTTTCGTTTAATTGATGAGGAAACTAATTCAAGCGCTCCTGTTACTATAGCATTGCAGTTAACTTGCTGAATATCGGGAAGTGTTGGCTTTGAAAAATTCAATGTAACATCAACAATTCTTGCTATCCTATCAACGCCTTGTAAAGCATTCTGCACGTAATTAAATTCTGGTTCATCGGCTTGAAATTTTCTTCTAAGTACTTGAAGGCTAAGGTTGACTGCCGCAAGCGGATTTCTTATTTCGTGGGCAACACCTGCAGATAATTGTCCCAATAGCACCAACTTATCGGCTTGGACTAATTTATCAGTTAATGCATGTTGTTCGCTTACATCCCGTGCAATTGCTAAAATTAAACTTTGATTTTCAAAATTAATAAACCTTGCACTCACTTCTACCATCAACGAATTATTATCTCTTTCGAAAGACAATTCCGAAAGAACGATGGGGGAACTGGATTTTTTAATTAATTTGAATATCCTTCTGAATTGGGGCTGAATTGAGCCCAATAAATCATTTCTGCTCAAACCCAACAGATTGGCTGCAAATTCATTCGCATCGAGCACACTCCATGTTTCTGGTTGTATTATAAATACGGCATCGGTTGCATAATCAAAAAAAGATTTATACCAAGCTAACTTTTTTTCCAGAATAGCTATTTGTTCAGTTAAACTTTCAGTTTCAGACATTATTATTTATTTGTGCATTTTAATGTTACAATTTTATAAAAAATTCTCACTACAAGTGCGGTTTTATTTCTTCTTTTCTTTATTCTCTTCAGGAATTTCGACTTTTGTAGAGTCAGATTGCTTTGTTTCATCCAATTTGAAAAATTCTGCGGGATTTTCCAAAGGATTTGTAGGCAACTCGATAGTTTTTAATGCTTCCCCTGGATTCAGCAACAATTCTTTTGCTTTTTGGAACATATTAGCAGGTTCTTGAATCATAGACTTTGGGTCAAACTCACTATTCTTTTTCTGGGGTAGCTGAATTTTAGGAAAGTCCCTGCCTTTGTCGGGCATTGAAGGGGGTAGTATTACTACTTGTTTTGTTTTCAAGGAATCTGGTATTTCTTGCCCGCTATCAATTACAAGTTTGTAAATAACAGAGAGGTTAATGTCTTTGGCATATTCACTATTGGGATATTTGCCAAGCAAAATATCGTAATAAAAATATGCCGAATCATATTGGAACAAGTTTTTCTCGAACATCCAACCTAATGTATATAAAGATTTGGGAGCATACTCCGACTTGGGGTAATTGTTATAAACTTTCAAAAATTGACTTTTTGCAAAATTATAATCTGCAAATTTCATCAGATTATAGCCTGAATTAAAAGTCTCTGCCACAGTATCAATAACGTAATTCTTTGTGTAGCCTAATTGAATTTGGGCATCTTTCCCATAATCTGTTAACGGGTGATATTCAACTATACGGT
>CAYUZZ010000344.1:0-3305 GCA_964449505.1 uncultured Hyphomicrobiales bacterium
CTTGTAAATTAATTAAAATTTTAAGAAAAATACAGGAAAAATATTAACCAATAAATCCTGTAAATAGTTATAAAATTTAACTTTAGAAATTATTAAAAGCTTTCTCATTTCAGACAGGAACAATAAACAAAAACTTACAATTATGAACAAAGCAGTTACCTTTGCAACGTTTACCAGTAATTTCGATATGAAATACATTCTTTTTAAGGAAATGCTTGAAGAAGCCGGAATAAAATACATGGCTGTGAATGAAATTACCAGCACAGTTGACGGAGTTTATGCCGGCAGCCCAACAAATATGGGGATTGAAATCCGTGTTTTGGAAGAAAAGGCAGAAGAGGCCCTTGAAATTTATAAATCCATAAAATAAAAGCCTGCTGAACATTATCTTTAAACAATTAAGCTACAAAAAGCAGCGGCTTTCAATGTTTGCCGTTAGATGAAATTCTTATGCTGAATGATTGAAAATCTTGTTTCCGCAAACTTGTTTGTAAACAAAATCATTTTTACTTTTAAGGGCAAAAATCAGTTGGACTGTTTCAATGATAATATAAATCAGTTACTTTTGAAGGAACAATTACACCTGAAAGAAAAGATATTATTAATGATTCTGTTTATACTACTATTGGTACTAAAGACTATAATCATACTTTACATGCTTATAAACCTATAAATAATCTTTATAAGTGTTAGAGCTTATAATATTAGTATCTTTGCTGTAAATAATACTACTATGATAAAAGCAGTTATATCTGGAGATATTGTTGCATCTACTAGTTTAAGTGTTGATGGAAGAGAACTAGTTGAGGATGCAATTAAAGAACTTATAGAGGAATTAAAAGAAAAATTTGACACTTATACACGAACCATAAAGGGTGATTATCTTGAATGTGTCATACCTAATCCTACAGAAGCACTTCGTGTAGCACTTGCAATTAAAAGTTTCATAAAATCAATTCCAATCGATAAAACACCGCTCTACAAGGCAAATAAAAGAGTTAAATTATTCAAAACACATGGTATCCGTCTTGCAATTGGATATGGTGAACTTAGTCGCTTTAATCCAAGTGAAGGCATTATTGACGGAGAAGCTATCTACCTTTCAGGAAGAACAATAAATGAATTTTCCACTTATAATAAAGAACGAATTGTAATAAAAAATACATTATTCTTTAACTCACATGACAACTCACTTAACAAGCAAGTTGAACCACTAATAGCATTATTAGATGTTTTAATAGGTAAAGCCACATCCAAACAATGTAAGGTATTATATTTGAAACTAATGGACAATAATGAAGAAGCTATCGCTTCAAAATTAGAAATATCCCAATCTGTAGTTAATCAACACTCTACAAGTATTGGATGGAATGCAATAGAAAAAGCGGTAACTTTTTTTAGTGAATTAATTAAAAACAAATAAAATGAACCTCTATCAATTATTGATTTTACAGTTAATCTCTCATTTTATTTCTGATTTTACCCTTCAACCAGAAAGAATGGCAAACGATAAAAACAATTTAGGTTTTAGAAGTAAATTGTTGAAATGGCATATTTTTATAACATTCATTACTGCATGGTTATTTTCATTTCAAGTTAATTTCGTATTCGGGGCACTTGCGATTGCGATTTTGCATTGGGTTGAAGATGGAATAAAAAAATACATTAAGGACAATAATACAATAGGAAGATATTCTTTTTTTATAGACCAAATAATTCATTTAACTATTATATTATCAGTAGTCTTAATATATAATAACTACTTCCAATTAAATCCAATATTCAATTTTACACTTAGTGAAAAATTCTTATTGATAATCGGGTGCTATATTTTTAGTGCCAAACCTTCTAATATTTTGATAAAGGAGACATTTACTGCCTTTAATATACAAGCAAGTAGTTCTGGAAATGACGACCTCCCGAATGCAGGTAAATTGATAGGCATAATTGAACGTTTCTTAGTACTAACATTTGTTATTTTAAACCAATTTGAAGCAGTTGGTTTTCTTATTGCAGCTAAATCAATTTTAAGATTTAAAGATGATAATACAATAAAAACAGAATATGTTCTAATTGGCACAATGTTAAGTTTTGGGATTGCAATTGCTTTGGGGATAATTATTAATCTTTAATTAAATATAAAATAAATTTACCTGGATTGATTTGAAAAATGTCCAGCCTTTATTTAACAGGACTCTGAGCGGTCGGCACAGCCTGTCCCGCTTTGGCGGGAACCCAGCGATGAGTCTCCTGATACTCGAGACAGGTCGCGTTGAACTATATATGCGCACTCTGAAATCCGCTCGGCAATATCTGCCAGGCCGTTGGCAAAAAGCCTGAAAAAAGAAAATCTTGCAATGGACGTATGGATTTGTTATATTTGTACGTCGTATTAATTAAAAGATTATGGAAACTAAATTGACATTGAGATTAAATGAAAATGTTATCGAGAGAGCTAAAATTTATGCACACAATCATAAGATTAGTCTTTCAAAAATGATTGAATCTTATCTTGATAGCATAACAAAACAAAAAGAAAATAATAAAAAGATTACAATTACGCCTCTTGTTGAGAGCTTGAGTGGTGTGATTAATTTACCGGCTGACTTTGATTACAAAAAGGAGTATCGTGATTATTTGGAAGAAAAGTATAAATGAAGAAAATTTTTGTCGATACAAATATTGTGATTGATTTATTATCGCGGAGAGAACCCTTTTTTGAAGAAGCGGCATCATTATTTTCACTTGCTGACAAAAAGCAGATTGAATTAACTGTATCATCCTTAACAATTGCTAATGTAAGTTATGCGTTATTAAGACAAATGGAATCAAACAATGCAAAATCAATATTAAGAAAACTAAGGTTGATAGTGAGCATTTTGTCATTGGATGATAAAATTATTGGATTGGCATTGAATGACAATACTTTTTCTGATTTTGAGGATGGACTTCAGTATTTCACGGCAATTGAAAACGAACAGGAATTGATAATAACCAGAAATCTAAAAGATTTTAAAAATTCAAAGTTGCCTGTCATGACAGCCAGACAATTTATTGAAACAATTGAATAAGGCCAATTGCCAATAAACTGGACTCTGAGTGGATTTTCAATGCTTCTGATTACTTCCTGATTTCTTATTCCTTATTTTTTATTTCTTAATTAATTATTTGTGTATAAAGATTAATTGAGGACACAGGGTGCTTCCTTTAATACCCCAAATCAACTCCTTTCTCCACCGCCGGAACGCCATCTTTCATCCATTTTGGCATCGGTTCTCCTTTTAAATAATGGTCGAAAAACTGCG
>CAYUZZ010000345.1:0-3301 GCA_964449505.1 uncultured Hyphomicrobiales bacterium
AACCGACCAAGCAGGAGCAATTTCTAAAGCACTTTCAGACTTGAAAAGTGAAGAAATAAAATACGACATCATCTACGAGTATTACAAAAATTTGTATGGCGAGAATGATTATATGACTCAATCTGTTCAATCTATCAAAAATGAAACACGCAAAAAGTTAGTTGAATCGCAGAATAAACCTGGATTTGCTGGTAACTTTGCCATCTCGGATGCTGCCGAGGAAGGCATTGAGTTTATGCGATTATACACAGAATTTGAAACTTATTCCAAAGTAAGAGCCTTTATTCTGCCCATGATGGAACAAACAAAATTAGATGAAACAAAGAAAATTCGCAATTTGATAGTGGTGGACCCTGCAACTCCAGCAGAGAAAAAGGATAGACCCAAAAGAAGCTTGATAATAGTTAGTACCATTATAGGTACATTTATATTGGCAATTTTTATAATTGTTATTGTTTATTCTTATAGAAATGCACGAGAAAAGTTAGCAAAATTAAATAATGGCTGATACTGTTAATAATAATATCATCTTGCAATTCCTTAGTGAGCATAAACGATTAGGGCTTTTCAACATTCTTTCAACTTTGTTGATATTAGCTTTTGGGTTGCTTGTGGCATTTTATTTTAAAGCTGATATTTATGTATTGCTTGCCATTGTATCGCTAATTTACGTTTTCTTTCTTCTGCATTATCCCAAAATATGGCTTTATTCACTTGCTATTATGACTGCCGTATTTTTCCATTCACACAGCGAAGGATTAACCATCCTCGATACTTTATCAGCAGCATTTTTTGTAGGAAGTATAGCCCTTTGGTTTATAAATCATACACTTCTGAAACGACAAAAAACAGCTTATAATTTAGGTGATTGGCTGATTTTAGCTTTCTTTTTCTTTTTAATACTGAATGTATTTGTTGCATTCTTCAATAATGGTGAGCTGATGCTTTGGTTGAGAGAATATCTTATGTTCTCTATTATTTTGATTTATTTTCCAATAAGAGATGTAATCAAATCAGAAAATGACCTGAAAAAATTCCTTATTTTCTACTGCTTCATAGTTATGGGATCGGGCATATATCAGATTTTCCTCTACACACAAGTAAATGCTTTGGCAGTTTATGCTTACGAGCTAAACCACGGTATCAATATTAATCAAACTCTTTACACTACTGCTTCAATCTTTGGATTTGTTTTTACTTTGTATCAGATTAGAAAAAAGAATGAAATTCTTACTCTTCTTTTTACCAGCATTGCAATAATTTCCTTGATTGCCACTTTCTCCAGAACTTTTTGGATAACTTTGATTGCTGTATATTTTATACTTTTTATGTTTTTTTCCTTTGGCAAAAAAATAAAAATCATTAGTTATTTCCTGCTCATTATAGGTACTTTTGTGCTTGTGGTCTATATGATGATTGGTGACAATCTATTCCTTTTTGTACAAATTGTTGCAAGCAGATTTACATCTTCAGCAGACGGTGCCAAAGACCTGTCGGTAATTGCACGATTGTTGGAATGGGAACAAGTATTAAGACAAATTATGCTACATCCCCTTGCGGGAGTGGGTCTGGGCAAAAAATTCTCCTTCTATTTTGTGATAACCGGAAATACTGCCCATACAAATGTAATTCATAATGCCTATTTATTTATCATATACCGTGTTGGATTTCCTTTGGTAATTTTTTACTTTAGTTTTCTTGTTTTCTATACCGTTAAGGCATACAACAATCTATTGCTTGCCTTAAAAAGCAACTCTCAATTTTACAAGGCACTTGCCATCTCAAATCTAACCTCTATACTTACTTTTTTTGTAGTTAATTTTACAAGCTCTCAATTATTCTATCGAGATGGATTATTTATTACAGCATTTTTGGCATCATTTATATATCTAAACGAGAAATTTTTAAAGAATAATATTTCGCTAAACAATCCGATTTCATTACCAAAGGAGGGAATTTCACAATGAAAATGATATATCCTGCCACTGCCATGGACCACTCAAATCCACTGTCTAACAAAAACCTGATTGGTAATTATATAATTAAGCACTTCGAAAGACAGGGCGTAAAAGTGGAAATCTATGGTGCAAACGAAGGAATAGAAAAATACTATTTTAAGGCTAAAAAATTAATTATCCAAAAAATAAGCGGCAAAAATCACCTTCGCCATCGTGAACCTAATTTATTGAAATCTCTTGCTGGAAAAATTTCTGATAGAATCAACCATTCTGATGCTGATTTTATATTTTGTTTTGGCACTATACCCTTGGCTTATCTTGAAACTGATAAACCCATTTTTTTAATATCAGACGCTACTTTTCGCAATCTGTTCAACTTTTATGAAGAATATTCCAACCTAACAAATTCTACCATCTTAAATTCCGATGAAATAGAAAGATTAGCTTTCAACAAAGCCCGTAAAATTTTCTTGCCTTCTGAATGGGCTATCCAAAGTGCTATTAACGATTACAATGTTCCAAAGGAAAAGCTTGTTCGTATCCCTCTTGGGGCAAATATAGAAAGCGAAATCACCGAACAGGAGATATTTAATTCTATCGCAAACCGAAAATTTGATACTCTAAGACTACTTATTATAGGCAAATACTGGTTACGAAAGGGCGGAGATATTGCCGTTAGAATTAACCAAGAAATAAACCGAAGAGGAATTAAATCAATATTAACCGTGATTGGAATGATACCCGAGAACCTGCAGAATTACAATAATATCGAAGTAATACCATTCCTTGATAAAAGTAAAAAAGAAGATTTGGCACAATTCGACAGAATTTTTAAAGATACACATTTTTTAATTCATTCTGCACGGTACGAGATTTTTGCCCATGTAATTTTGGAGGCAAATGGCTTTGGAGTGCCCGTAATTTGTTCCCATACCGGTGGTTTATCATCAATAATCCAAAATAATTCTAATGGTTTTTTAGTCGATTTTGCTACAAATCCAATGTTGGCAGCAGATATCATCATAGATAGTTTTCAAAACCAGGACAATTACCATCAATTAGCAATGCAATCTTATGCCAGATTTAAATCAGAATTCAATTGGGAATTGATAATTTCAAAAATTATCAATATCATAAGAGATAATTTGTAAGAACACATTACTTTGGCAATAATAATGTTTTAAAAAATGATAATCTTCAGAACTTCGTTTATCACTACTTTGATTTGGTAAAGTATGAAAAAAACAATTTTAGCAATTACAGTTGCTGCAATTTTTTGGTTTATGATGTTTGCTACCTTTACTGGTTTCACTGCAAATATTCATTATCATTACTTTTGGCTG
>CAYUZZ010000346.1:0-3289 GCA_964449505.1 uncultured Hyphomicrobiales bacterium
TTGAATACTTGGCTTGCTCTATTAACCATTCTAACCCAGAATGATAATTTTCCTTACAAGTAATTTTATCAAAAAAAGGTTCCTGATAAATACTGTCTATTACTATCTGGTTTTCCAGTAAAAAGCTGGTATTTAAATATTGTTGGCTATGCTTTAAAGTGTTGATTATGATATCATATCTATAAATAACTTTATTTAGATTTTCAATATCAATTATTTTCTTCGATAAAAATAGATATTCCTGAAATTTAGAATCTGGATTTCTGCACACTACATCAAAATTCAAATTAAAAGAATGAAGCAAACCAGCTGCCATTTTACCGGTATCACCAGCACCTATAATCAGTATCCTCTTATTCTTTGGCAGTTTGCTCGTCAATATATTGCTCAAATATGCTTTATCTGTGTTGTAAAGTTGATAAGAATCTTCAAATTTGACAGATGTATTATAAATATTCGAAGGAATTGCTACATTTAGCCCTTTCAGCTTGGATTTTAAGGGTGCAGTAATATTAAATCCATCTAAATTAAGTTCATTAGCCAAATAAATTAATTCATTGCTATTCGATGTACTGAACCTATTATAAAATGCATCAACGTTATTCAATTCACAAAACTGATTGTAAATTTCAGGTGATTTGCTACTTGCAACGGGGTTCCCAAATATACCATATTTAAGCATTATTCAAAATTTCAAGTAATAATAAATATTCGGAAAATGATAGTTGACTATCCAATACTTTACTACCTCTATTATAAGCAGCATAGCAAATAGGGGCACCATACAAGTATGAATAAACTCGTGATTTTTTACCATATTTACCATCACCGAATATTGTTACCTTATTATCAATCAACTTCATAATTTGGTTCAAATAATTAAATCTCTTTAAGTTATCAATATTCAAAGCAACTATTTTAATGTAATTAGTTCCAAAACTTTTCATATCCTTCATAAGCTCATCAATACCAGTTTCTTGAATTATTGCGACATCAGAATGGTTAGATAATATGATTTGCAAATTTTCATTATTCTCTATTTTTATTAAGGAATCCTTGAAATTTATAAAGTTTTTAATACCCCAACTATAGTCAAAATCAATAGCATTTGCACCATTTGCAATTGCTTCTAATAGTATTTCTTTTGCTCGATTATAATCACCCTTATATGTGGCTATACTGAATGTTACATTTCTGAATATTTGTTTGAATTGACTTGGCTTAAAATCGCAAATATCAATCCGAATTTCTATTTGGGGAAAAACAGATGCAATTCGCATCAGTTTTGATATGTCAGAATCAACATAACTAATTACTATCATAAAGCATAATTTAATAAATTGTTAATATCAACACATATTAGTTCACTATTTCCAACGGAATTTATTTTGACCAATTCGATGAAACCATTATTTATTTTTTTATCATTGAGTATAAATTTAGTAATTTCATTAATTTTAATACCAATTTGTATTTTATTAAAATAAATATTAAATACTTGGCGGTAATTATCTAAAGTATCAGAACTAATTAGCGATAAACTATGAAGGAGTTTTAGTTCGAATAAACAACCAACAGCCACAGCAAATCCATGTTTTAATTTATATTCCGATTCGATTGCATGACCATAAGTGTGACCGAAATTCAAAATTTTTCTATTATTGTTATCAAATAAATCATTCTCGATAATACCTTTTTTAGTAATCAACGCCTTTCTTATAATTTGATCAAATTGTAATTCTCTTACAGATTTACTCTTCGAAATATCTAAGAACAAATCTTTATTTGATGTAAATGAGATTTTAAGGATTTCTGCAAAACCATTCAGCAATTCTTCTTCAGTTAAAGTTCTCAAGAATGATACATCAATTAAAATGTTTTCGGGGATTTTATAAGTGCCACAAAGGTTTTTAATTCCTGAAAAGTTGACAGCAGTTTTTCCGCCATAAGAAGCGTCAACCATAGCGAGTAAGGTAGTTGGCACAAGAGAGTGCTTAATGCCACGTTTATAAATTGACGCTACAAACGAAACTAAGTCGCAGACAACTCCACCACCCATCCCAATTAACTCGTAATTTGTATCTATATTTAGCGACACAAGAAAGTACAAGATTCTATCAACTGACTGGAAACTTTTATTTTTCTCTCCTGATTTAACAATAAAATATGGGCTTTGTAACACAGAAAAGTTAAACAGAGAAAACACATTTTCATCGACAACAAAAACCTGTTTTTTTTCCTTCACATCAAAAAGTTCAGTGTAATCAAAAAATGAAGTATTAGAAGGAAAGTTAGTGATTAAATGATTATAGTGCATATCTAATTTGTTCAATAAACGAAAATATCTTCTTAAGAGTAGTATAATCAATGGTCTGATTGGAGTCCACAAGAGCATCTTCCGGGCTATAGTGAGTTTCTATCATAATGCCATCTGCACCCAGAGCCAAAGCACCTTTTGTAATATCAAAAATATATTTCGAATCACCAGTTGCGTGAGATGGGTCAAAGATAACAGGTAGTTCTGTCATTTTCTTTAATTCGGATATAGATGCAAGATCTGGAGTAAACCTCAATTGCGAATCAATTTGCTCGAAAGTTCTAATGCCACGAAGGCACAAAATAATATTAGTACTTCCCTCATTTCTCAAATAATCTGCTGCATGAAGAAATTCATTAAGGGTAGCATTAAAATTCCTTTTCAAAATGATTGGTTTATTCTCTTTAGAATTAAATTTGCCAATATCTTTGAGTAATTGATAGGCGAACATATTTTTGCTACCAATCTGAATGATATCCAACAAATCATTTAGTTCTATCAATTGCTGAATAGAAGTTATTTCAGAAACCACTTTCATCTCAAATTTGTTGGCAGCTTTTTTCATATATGACAAGCCTTCGTTCCCCAATCCTTGGAAAGAATATGGAGAAGTACGCGGTTTGAAAGCACCACCTCTTAGATATTTAATTCCAAAACCAGCAAGGTCCTCAGCAATCTTGAATATTTGCTCTTCTGATTCGATAGTGCATGGACCCGCGATTAATAAAGGTTTTGCCTTGAAGAGGTTAAATAGTTCTCTAGAAGAAAAATTCTTAAGATGGTCTTGTTTTGAAAAAAATAATATTTCAGTAAATAATTTTTCTATTTCAATAGGGTCTAATCGTGATGAATACTCTCTTTTCAAGCTCTCAATAATAAATTTTTCCCTGTCTCTATCGTAGATATTTAAATTATTCAGCTGTTTAAACCTAATTATTTCATCTGATAAATAACGTCTTTTAATTATCAGTT
>CAYUZZ010000347.1:0-3268 GCA_964449505.1 uncultured Hyphomicrobiales bacterium
CCTTTCAAGGTCCATCAGCCACTCTAATGCTGCCAATGGCTCTAATTCTTTACCTACTAACATAGGAATGCTAACACCGGCTACAATAGCCGAATTTGCAAAAGGGTAATTCCTTTTATAATTACTCATACCATTTACTATATTCATACCTGCAAAAGGTGGAGCTGGAACAACCATGCCACCAGGGCACATACAGAAAGAATATACTGATAACGTAGATTGAAAATTATAAGTAAGAGCATAATCTGCTGCCTTGACACCCGGTAATTTGGGAACTCTCCATTTAGCTTGATTAATCAATTCTTGATAGTGCTCTACACGGGTTCCAATTGCGAAATTCTTGAGCTGAAATTTAACGCCCTTATTAATTAATAATTTGTAGGTATTATAAGAAGAATGTCCAATTGCAAAAATGAAGTAATCAGCTTCAATTACACCTTGTTCTGTTTCCACAGATTTAACTTTAGAACCCCACTTTTTAAAATCTATTACTTGATTGTCAAAAATAATTGTGCCACCGTTATCAATAAACTCTTGGCGGAAATTTTTCACAATTTTTGTAAGCAAATTACTACCCAAATGTGGTTTGGCAAGATAAAGAATTTCTTCAGGACCACCCAATTCAACATATTTATCTAAAATGAACGCTCTTTCTTTGCTAATAGATTTAGTTCTGCTTGTTAATTTGCCGTCGGAAAATGTTCCAGCTCCACCCTCACCAAAAGAGTAATTACTTCTGTCATTTAGAATGCCAGTTTTTTCGAAGCCTCTTACATCTTTGGTTCTGGTATATACCTCAGGACCCTGCTCGATGATTGTAACCTTAAAACCAGCCATCTGAAGCACGAGCCCAGCAAATGAACCTGCAGGTCCAGAGCCAACTATTACCACGTGTTTATTCGATTTTTTATTAGGGATTGATAAGTGGTCCTTTTGTGGAACCGCATCATTTAAAATTTCCGTAGAAGTGACGGCAACTCTTATTACCCAATGTATATCGGAAGCATCTCTGCCATCTAAACTTTGTTTTTCTATTTCATAAGCAAAATTTCTTATTTTAAGAATTTTTTTGATTACTAACTCAAGATCTTTCTTGGCGTAATCAGTCTTCATTTTAATTTCCAGTACTTTGTAACCCATAAGCAGGAAGATTATTATTTATCCAACAAAATTAATTATTTAAATATACGACTAATTTATAAATTTTCTATGCCATATTTCTAAAATATACAAAAGATATATCTCATTCTGAAAATTGAACTTAGAATTCTTGTGTAAATAAAAAATTTTATCTATATAGTTCACATCAAAAATATTACTTTTCACAAAAAATGATTCTTTAATTACATCATACACTTGGTCGTACCATTCGTTTCTCAGCCACTCTTTTATTGGTGCTGCAAATCCTTGTTTTTTCCGATAGATTACTTCTTTGGGTAATATACCCTCTGAAGCTTTTTTCAACAAATATTTGGGTATTTTGGTATTCTTGATTCTTTTATTTTCGTTCAAAGACATGGTAAATTCTACCAATCTATGATCAAGAAAGGGCACCCTTGCCTCCAAACTATGAGCCATTGTGATTTTATCGACTCTCATCAGAAGTGTTTCTGCCAGTCTATGCCTCAACTCAAGGTAAGCCATTTTTTGCATCTGATCAGCATTTGGATTTGTTTTACGTATTTCGTTATATAGACTTTCAATAAATTTATAAGGATTTGCTTTAATCAGTTTATGTTCAGATTTCAATAAAAAATCTAAATGTACATTAGAAAATCGTGTTGCACCTGTCTGGTATAACTCCTCATTTTGTGCAGCCCGCCTAATATATTCAGAAATTATGTACAACCCTTTCCTATTTAATATTGGTGAAGTAGCTGAATAAAAGAAATTTTTAATACTTTGAGGCATAGCCTTAAAGTATTTATAATAGCCATTGGTGTAATTCCAATCTCTAATAATCCAATCATATCCGAAAAACTGTTCATCACTACCTTCGCCCACCTGAATAACAGTTGTACCAGATTGTTTGGTTAGTTTACTCAAATAATACAAAGGGATGCAAACAGGGTCGCCATTGGGTTCGTCTGTGTGCCATACTAAATCTTCAATTACTGAGAAAGCATCTTTCTGGTCAATTAAAATTTCGTGGTGATTAGTGTTAAATTCCTTAGCAATCAATTTTGCATAATATAATTCATTATATTTTTCCAGATCTTTGAATCCAACTGTGAAGGTATCAACCCGTCTATCCATTAATTCAGACATTAGTGCCACATTCAAACTCGAATCAATACCACCACTAAGAAATACACCGAATGGTACTTCGCTCATCATTCTATCTTTGATTGAAGTGCGAAGTAATTGTAAAGTATGTTTTTGAATTTCAATATCGCTTAGGGTTGAATATCCACTAAAATTAGTCAAAGGATTCCAATATTGAGTAATATTACACTCATTATTTTCAAGAATAAGATAACTGCCAGATGGAATTTTTTTTATACCTTCGAATAGGGAAGAGTTACTGCTGGTCATCGAAAAATGAAGGAAATTTGCAAGCTCCCCGAAATCGATATTAGGTATTATATCGGGGTGCTTCAGAATAGATTTAATTTCAGACCCAAATACTAATACCTTCTTTTCATGATGGAAATATAAAGGTTTTATTCCTATTCTGTCCCTTGCCAATAGTAACTTTTTATTATAATCATCCCAGATAGCAATAGCCCACATTCCAACCATCTTACTCAGAATCCCAACACCCCATTGCTGATAGCCATACAGAATCGTTTCAGTATCGGTATTAGAATGGTATTTATAACCCAATTGAATTAATTCTTTTCTTATAATATCATGATTATATATTTCACCGTTGAAAACAATATGATACCTGCTATCTGGGGTATGCATGGGTTGATTGCCGTTGTCAGTCAAATCAATAATGGAAAGTCTTCTGAATGCCAATCCGCAATCATTTTGCCCACTTATCCAGTTCCCTTCCGAATCAGGTCCCCTATGGATAATTACATCACTCATTGACTTGAGTAGTGTATTAGTGATGCTCGAATTTGCGCTTTTATCTATGATTCCGGCAATACCGCACATTAATTATCTTCCGTTAAAATAAATCCGGATTGACGGATCAATTGTAGCATATCTTTTACTGCCTCGCTAATACCTACAAAAACAGCTTTTGCGATAATCGAATGACCTATGCTAAGCTCTTTTATCGAGGCAATAGCTGCAACCGGAACCACATTAACATAAT
>CAYUZZ010000348.1:0-3264 GCA_964449505.1 uncultured Hyphomicrobiales bacterium
GTACAATATCATTAAAAATTTGGTAAGCGACCTTTGCAATGAAGATAGTGATTCCAAAACAAATTTATTCATAGTGGGAGATGATAAACAAAGCATTTACGGCTTTCGTTCGGCAGATGTGAGAGTATTTAATAAATCTAAAAAAGAGATTGAAAAAATAAATGCTGATAATCTGAAAATTTCAACGGACAACACAAACAATGGAATTATCTATTTGAAAGAGAGTTTTCGTATGTTACCTGCAATTACAAATTTTATCAATTATATTTTTTCGAATTCTATGAAAGCATCAATTTCTGAATTTGATGTTAATTATTCCCCCTTCGTCAATGGTAGAACAGATGGTGTTGCAAATATTGAATCAGGTAACAACAACAATGGAACAGTAAGTTTTTTGTTTAGTTTAATTGATTATAAACCTAAAATTGAATCTTATGATGAAATTGACGAAACAACTGCCAGTGAAGAAGATGATGATAATAATTTAATAAATAACAGCAAAAATGAAAAAGAAGCTTCATTAATAGCTAAAAGCATCATAGAGGTTATTAACAATAAAGATGAAAAATATAACATAAATAAGAAAAATAATCTTGAGAAACCAGAATTTAGCGATATATCAATACTTTGTCGAAAGAAGAAAGATTTCTCGATTTTAGCATCAACATTTTTGAAAAATAGAATCCCCTTCGAAATATCAGCTGGTTCGGGTTTTTTTCAATCTACTGAAATAATTGAATTAAATTCTGCTCTCAAATTTTTCGCCAATAACAATGATGATGTATCATTAGCAGGACTGCTCAAATCCAATATGTTTAATCTAAACGATAATCATTTATTGGAAATAGCATTTATAAATGATAATGATTGCTTTTGGGAAAAATTCAAAAAATTCTGCCGCAAAAATATAGATGATATTCTAATTTATAGAGCCTTTAATTTGATATCAGAATTAAACTCTTTGGCACTCAAAATTCCACTTACCACACTTTTAAATTTATTAATCGAAAAAACATCATTCATTCCAGCCATAAAAGAACATTATGCCTCCGAACAAATAAAGGGCAATATTTTAAGATTTGTTGATTACGTAAGGGAATATGAAAAGAAGGGATTTAGAAATATTTATGATTTAATTGAACAAATTGATAAATTGATTGATGAATCTAAGGAACCAGAGGCTGCCGTTTTTACAGGAAATAATTCGGTTAAAATAATGACAGTACATGCAGCAAAGGGTTTGGAATTTCCAATAGTTTATCTTGCCTTTACCAACTCTATAGAAAAGAACAATCACGATTTCTTGATTGACAAAGACTATGGCATTGCACTTAAATTCAAAGTACCAGGACAGCCCAACCCCGATTATAAAATGAGGACAATTATTCATAATTTTATACAAACCCGTTTATTTACTTCAGAATATGCTGAAAAGAAGAGGTTAGTGTACGTCGGATTATCGCGTGCTAAGGATCATCTGTTTATAAGTGGCTATATTAATCAGAAGAAAAATGGTTATTCAAAGCCATCTGGATTTCTTAAAATCATCATGGAGCAAATTGTCAATATCAACAATGAGGAATCATTAAAGATATATTTAGAGGAGATATTTGATGTGCAAAACGGAGGTTTTTATTCATTTACCACACCAATTAGTAATATGGAAATTTATAGAGAAAATACAATTCAACAAATAGAATACAAACAGTCAATTGGTATAATAACAGAACTGCACAACAACCTTCTGCCTGAATTAATTAAAGACGAATTGATGGTTAAAATAGAAAATAGTAATATTCCAAGCGATGAAAAATTTGAAATTCTCTCGGCTTCAAAGATTAGTTCTTTACTAAACGAGGGTATTGAGTTTGATTATAAATACTATTTGGGCTTGTCTTCTGATAAGGATAAATTGAATGAAGGATTTTTTAATAGCCCTGAACATGATGCCGAAGTAATAGTAGGAACAAAAGCAGGTACTTTTATTCACGAGATGCTACAAAATATAACACATTGGAATAATAGCGAGGGTATAATAGACGATAAAGTTTTTAATGATATCTTAACTGACATAGAAATCAAGCATTCAAGCAAAATCGAAGGTTTGTTGAAGGACAGGATAAGAAATGAATGTGAAAATATAATCAAAACTAAATTCATAATTAGAAATATTCCAAACTTGAAGCATAGCAAATTCGAAACTTCTTATTCCTTGCCTATCAATAATGATATACTGGTAGCTGCAATTGATATGATGATATTCAATGAACAAGGGGAAGTCATTATTTGTGATTGGAAAACAAATCGAACCAGAACCCCTGAAGATATTTCTGAATCTTATCGACTACAAATGCTTTGCTATGCTTATATCGTAAGTTTTATATTTCCTTTGCAAAATGAATTTGAGTGCAAGCTATTACTGACAAGACTTGCTAAACCAAACGCAGAGGACTTGGATTGGATATTTACATTCAAATTTACAAAAGAAGATATTGCAGGATTTGAAAGCATATTGAAAGAAAATGCAAACTATATTAAATATCCAATTCGCAAAATGAATAAATTTAATTATTTTAGTTAATTATTTTTACCAATTGAGGATATTATGGAAAAAAAATTCAGAATTGAAAAAGATACTATGGGCGAGATAGAAGTTTCTGCAGATGCCTATTGGGGAGCCCAATCACAACGGTCGATACATCACTTTCAAATTGGAACTGAGAAGATGCCTCGTGAACTTATCAGAGCAATGGGACTTTTGAAGAAAGCCGCAGCGATTGCCAATGCAGAATTGGGAGTATTAGATAAAAGTAAAGCCGAATTGATAAGCAAAGCTGCCGACGAGGTAATAGACGGCAAACTTGATGCTCACTTCCCACTATCGGTTTGGCAAACCGGCTCTGGTACACAAAGTAATATGAATTCTAATGAAGTTATTTCAAATCGAGCAATAGAAATTGCTGGTGGTGAGATGGGTAGCAAAAAACCAATACACCCAAACGATGATGTTAATAAATCGCAAAGTTCCAATGACACATTCCCTACAGCTATGCATATTGCCGCTGCAGAGATTTTGAACCACAAATTAGTCCCCGCTATCACTAAACTTAGGAATACATTTGCACACAAAGCAAAAGAGTTCGAAAATATAATAAAAGTAGGTAGAACCCACTTGATGGACGCTGTTCCGTTGACTCTGGGGCAAGAATTTTCTGGTTATGTACAGCAACTTGATAATTCGTTAGAGAGAATTAAACTAGTTCT
>CAYUZZ010000349.1:0-3263 GCA_964449505.1 uncultured Hyphomicrobiales bacterium
GATATTAAAATTAAAAAACATTTTTCATATTACTATCAACCCGGATACCACGGTGTTTTGGCCGTGGAGCCAAACAATATATACATAGGACAAAATGTTAAAATATCACAAACAGTATATTTAGATGCAAGCGAAGGTCCCATCGTAATAGGCGACAATGTAACTATAATGTCACAGGCAAGCATAATCGGGCCCGTTTACATTGGTGAAAATAGTATCATTAAAATTGGAGCCAAAATATATGGGAAAAACTTGATTGGACCATGGTGCAAAGTTGGAGGTGAATTAGAAAATACAATTATACATGGATATTCCAACAAACAACACGATGGATTTTTAGGGCACTCATATATTTGTGAATGGGTAAATCTAGGAGCAGATACCAATAACTCAGATTTAAAAAATACATATTCAAACATTAAAATGAGATTGCCACATAAAACAGTAGATACAGGAAGAATATTTTTGGGATTGATGTGTGGCGACCACACAAAAACAGCTATAAATACACAATTTAATACAGGTACCATCGCTGGAATCAGCTCAATCCTTTTCGAATCAGGATTTTTATCAACCACAATACCATCATTTTGCTGGGGAGGTGGCAAGAATTCCAAAAAATATAAGCTTGAAGAATCCTTAGAAACCGCAAAAATTGTAATGGCACGAAGAAACAAGCAATTAACAGACGAAGAAATCACATTATTGAACATAGAATATAATAAATAGAGATTACTTGCGTTTGAACACAAGTGATTCAATAACTTGGGGATGTAACGGATTCGACGGGGTGACTGAGGTCTTATGTGGCATGTCGTGCTCAATCGGTGGTGCACGTAAATAAAACCGGTACGCATAATAAATGCAAACAATGATTACGCTTTAGCTGCCTAAAACAATAAAGTAGCTACATCTTTTATAGGACTTGCCTGTTGGTTTTGTAAAAGGTGACGCAAATAAACAGGTAAGGATTGTAATCTTTGGTGGCTTACAATTCAAGATAAACACCAATAGTAATCAAAAAGCCTGTTTATTGGCTAATTTGATTGCGAATAAATAATAAATAAACTACACATGTAGAAGCAAAGAAAGAAGCTCTTCGGACGCGGGTTCGACTCCCGCCATCTCCACGAATATAAAACGTAAACCCGCATTGAATCTAACTTTTCAGTGCGGGTTTGTTTTTAGTGTCCTAAATATGTCCTAAATTCTTCAAGATTGGTTTAAAAGTAATATCACTCGTTTTGATAAAATTCATGGTTGAAATGAAAACCAAATAATACATAATGATTACATTATACACTAATTAATCCAATACCTTTTTACTCCATAAGAGTCAAATAAATCTTCTTTACTTAAAATAGTCATGTCCTCATATATTGTCTGTGTGACCAACATTCTATCAAAGGGATCTTTATGATAAAAGGGGAGTTTTAAAAGTTCTTTAGTATGTTGATATGAAATCGGAAGGAATTTGAATCCACTTAAAAAAATTAAATCTATAACTTCATCAAAATTTCTATTAATAATAAGTGTACCTTTTTTTATTTTTATAGACATTTCCCAAATAGTAGCTATACTGATATAAAACTCGTCGTTGGAATTATAAAACAATTCCTTAACTTTTTGGGGTAATTTTGGGTCATTCTCAGAATACCAAATTAAAGCATGAGTGTCTAATAGGTATTTCATTACATATAATCTAAAAATTCTTCAAGAGTGTCATCAAAGTTTTCAGTCATAATAAATGTACCTTTTAAAAAACCAGGGTTTGGAATAACAGTCCTTTTTTGAACTTCTCTTTCAATATTAGTAAATTCTATGGTTTTTTCATCAATAATTTGATTATAGTTGATAAAATTTACAATGTAATATACTGATTTAATAAATGGATTTACACTTGTATCATTGTTTACATATGGAGCAATGGAGTTTGTGTTTGAAAATAAATTTGAATTATAATTTTTCATATCTCCAACCCTCAAAAGTTCTTCTATCTTCTACTATTTCTTGAATTCCGTGTTGAACAGGAATTTGTTTTCTATGGATAACTCCTTCAGACATAAAAGAATGTGAACCAAAAGCTATACTTTCGATAATACATCTTTTTATTTTATAATCGTGTGTTTCATTAGCCCCCAATAAAACAACTGGATTATAAGGTTGATTAAGTTCTAATTCCTTAGAAAAATTCTCAAAAAGAGTCTTAATTATCTTATATAATTCATCATTAGGTTTTTCAATATTTAAATTTAAAACATCCCTTGCTTCTCTTCTATAAATCGTTAGATCATGACTGCCAGATTCACTACAAAGAAAATCTAAAATTTTATTTACCCTTTCAACATCTAAATTCTGCCATTTAATTAGTTTTTCGCCTAACATTCTTATTTGCTTCCTTGCTCTGTAAACTTCACCGATAACTAATGGATGGATTTTATCCGATAAATTTACTAATACTGTTGCTAATTCACTACCTTCAGTAATATTACATTCATTTTTTGCAAAATCTAAATACCCACTAATTGCTTCAACACTTACAGGAAACTTTATTTTGGGATCTTCACCAACAATCTGTGGATTTAAGGGTCCATGATAAGTTGGATCGATTGGTCCTAATGTAGCTTGTTTTGTCATTAATATATTATTTGATCCTAAGCAAATCAAAGTTCCTGCACTATGACATTTTGAGGGGACAATAACTTCGAATTCATCACAAAATTGCCTTATTAAGTTAACAAGACTCCATGCAGCAATCGTGTCTCCGCCATTAGTATAAAGAAAAAGACTGATTTTTTTTACTTTTCCATGTGAATCTAAATGCTCAAGAAATAGATTAATAATATCCTTACCTATTTGAGTTTCTACGCCTTTTCTGTCACCAGTAAAATAGCAAATTACCTTCGAATCCCTAAGCTTTTCAAGATTCTGTATTAATTCAATTCTATCTTTTATCATAATTTTAAAATTTGCAAAATCTAAAGTTACAATTTAATACAAATTACTGACCTAACAAAGAAATTAATAGCTTCTTTTTGAAAAATTTAAATTTATTCTCCTCAAAGCAATGTCAATATCACTTCCTCGTAGTGTAGTTTTCAATTCTTGGGAAGCAAGTAGCTTTTCTACTCTGTCGAGTTTAGCGATAAGCATAGCATTTGAACCGACACTTGCCATTTGAACCGTGGATTGAAGTTGAGAATCGTTAAAAATCCATTCCCGATTTCTTCCACCTAACCGTGAAGCATCGCCAATAAGAGCCA
>CAYUZZ010000350.1:0-3261 GCA_964449505.1 uncultured Hyphomicrobiales bacterium
TTTTGGGACTATACTCAAAATATGATGATAATGAGTTGGTGCCACTTACAAGGTTGATTTCCTTTTCTTCAATTAGCTTATCATTTTCATAGAATGCTAATTTTGTTTTTGCACCATCGTAGCCAGTATGATTGATATTAACGTTTATTGGTAAAATATTATCAATATAGGCTATCTCATTTGTAAGCAACGAATGTAAAAGAATATCCTTTGCGAGTGCGGTATCACCTATACCAACTACATAAATCTTCTTTGATGATTTTTCAGCATCATAAATTGGGTTGTTTCCTTTATTAAATGCACCATCGGTAAACATTATTATGGAACGTACATTATCACTTTCTTTTAAGAAATTAACACTGGACAATGCCGACGACAAATCGGAAGATTCACCATTAAGCTTCAAACTATCAATATTGAAATTTTTCTTGAAAATCAATTCATTATCGAAGGTACCAAAAATCATATTATCTTGATTGTTTAGAATTTTAGAATCAATGATAGCTTTTTTATATTTTCCCAAACGATTACCACCAGCGTCTTTAATTGACATTGAGATAGAATTATCAAACAGGACTGCAATTTTTGGCTCAACTTCATTACTTTTAGTTGAAGTAAATATGGGCTCGAAAATTGCGAAAAGTAGTAAACTTAAGGCTATTACTCTTAATACGATTAAAATGATTTTTTTAGGAAAATTGATGGGAGGAACACATCGACGATAGCTATAAATTGTAAAAAGTAAAATTACCACTAACAGAGATATTAACAAGAAATAACTTCCGTTGATTGAAAAAGATAATGTCTGCATTTAATATAAATTATTTATAATCAATAAAAGAGTATGAAACGAATATTTGATGTTAAGATTTTTAAATCATCGGTTAATTGTAAGTTTTCTTATTAAGCTACCCGAAGGTGTACGAAGTATATAGAAATAATTCCCAATAGAAAATGCACCCAAATCAACGCTAATTTCATAATCTCCATATTTGAGGTTTGGCAATTGAATCTTCTTGCAGATATTTCCAATCAAATCGTAAAATTCAAGTTTATATGTACCAGATTCTATTATAGAAAATTTAATTCTTGTGATATCATAAGCGGGATTTGGTAAATTTTGGTTTAATTTTAGAACTCCTGTAGAGCCAATCAATCTTGCTCCACCATCATAACAAATGCTATCTAAAAAGAATACACCGTTAAGTTCTTCAATTACCAAGTTATCGTTTCCGATTGCTTTGGAATTTAGCAACAATAATGTAGTAGAGTCTGAATTGCCTAAAAATGCTTTTAATCTTATATTTGCTACTATTCCATCAGCATCAGGATAGGGATTTAATTCGATTTCCATTTTTCTTACAAGATTATTATCAACAGTGGAACTTTGGTCAATTGGCATCAAAAGTGTAGCGTTAAAGTATAATTCCGCAATGTAATTATCCACTTTTGGAAATTCTTGTCCATCTATTGAAAGCAAGTAAATTGGAACTAAAATTGTATCACCAGATGCAGCATTCACTTTGCCAACCTGAATCCCCACAGCAGCTTTTCGGTTAACGATTGCGGAAAGAGTAATTCTTTTACTTTTGTCGCATAAGTTATTAAATAAAATCTCTTCTGTATAGTAATTTAAGGTTTTACCACCCTTGAATGTGATATAAAACTTTGATTTTGCACCTCTTGGGGTAATTTTCGGTACAATGGAGTCAATTATGAAATATGTCAGATTAACTGGGTAAGTCCATTCAATTGCTGTATTGCCAGTATTTGTAATTTCAAAATCACTTCTGTAAGATTTATTTTCGTATAGATTGTCCATCGAAAGTGTATCCACAGAGCTTTCAATTGATTTTTCAGCTATAAAAGCATTTAGTGTTACTTCAATATATCCATCAGTACTATTATCTGCATTAGAATATATTTTAATGTTTGCTTTCAAATCACCAATTTTTTGTGTATTTACTCTAACAAGTAAAGTATCAAATTCACCCTTTTGTAAAATTTGATTTGAATTTAATTTTAATAAATCAAAATCATTCTTATCTGCTCCATCAAGCAATACCTTATCAATTACTAAGGGAGATTCTCCACTATTAGAAAAAATAATTCTATTCGATTTTGATAATGAATCACAATCAATCTCACCAAAATTTACAAAATCCACTGTTTGAATTTTAGCATTTTTCATTCCAACAAATGCAGATAAATGAACTAATGAAATTTTGCCACATGTGTCCACGAATTGAAATTCTGATTTAAATATGCCTTTGATCGGAGAGCCAGAATATTCAATTTCAATATCGGAGCTATCGTTTGGCAATATCATCACGGGAATAGATGTTTTGATGTTAAAGTTGTTATTTTCAATTTCTGGTAAAAAAATTAATGGAAATGTACTTGTATTATATACTCTGAGAATTTTTGCAGATTTTTGATTTTCATCAACAAAATAATTCAATTCTACATCAGAGAAATTGTAATCTAATTTTTCCCTTTTAGCTAAAATTAAAATGTTGTGCTCTTTCTTCTTATTTTCGTTTATATTGGTGTATATTCTGATTGTTGCTTGTTTAAATCCAATTTCATCTGATTTAAAATAAATGCTCAAATAGGTTGAATCGCCTGGATTCAGACTTGTCTTGATATTACCTGATAAAATTACAAATTCAGATTGATTTCCAAGCAATTCCAAAGAATCGATTTGTAATATAGAATTTCCTATATTGAATAATTTAATGAGTGCCTCAGACGAGTCACCATAACATATTAGTGGACTTAAATCAAGTTTTTCAGCAAATTGTATTTGTGGAGCAATAGATTTTCCATTTAAAGTTAGATAAATTTTACTGGGGACATCTATGAAACGGAAGTAGTTTATTGCTGAAATTTCGCCACTAATCTGTGGGACAAATGAAATGTTGTATTCTCTTAATTCGAATGGCAACAAAGGACTTGTATCGAAATTCTCTATTTTAAAACCTTTTTGAAACTCATAGTAGTAGTCTTCAAATTCTAAAGAACTACTGGTCAAATTTTCAAGTATTACCTTTTGACTTTGTGCGCTATCTCCTAAATTAGTTTCAGGGAAAAACAATGCTTCGGGGGTCAATCGCACTTTTGCTGGATTACCAATTCCAGATACTATCGAGCGAAACACAAAATTACCTGAATATACGCTAATTGAATCAAGGTTGAAAATCTGACTGTCTGGGGTATAACTTAACTTCAACCCAATAGATTTGCCTGGTTCAATCAACG
>CAYUZZ010000351.1:0-3241 GCA_964449505.1 uncultured Hyphomicrobiales bacterium
ATTTTCTCAAAGGCTTCAATTTTCACAACACCATCAGAATAAACTGGAGTGTTTATAAATTTTTCAGGAATAAATAACTTGTTAATAAGAGCTAATTTGGTAGATTTAATAATTAATTTGATTAATTCACTATCATTGGTAAGTTGTTTAGCAATAAATTCAGAAACTTTTTGAATTCGCCGTAGCTCGTTCAATTTAGTATCAAATTTGATTAATGTAAAGTTTTCCAAGACATCTAATTGAGTATCAATTGATTTTGCTAATTTCTCATTAGATTGTTTTATTTGGATTTTCAGAAAGTCAATTTCGTATAATTTTCCTAAATAATTAGAGCTTTGTTTTAATTTAAGTATCAAGTTATCTGACGAGAATGGTTTATATATAATATCATCAGCACCTGCTTGCATTGCTTTAAGGGGTAACTCTTTGTCGTTAGGAGTAATTAGTAGCAAAAAATAACTATCTTTGATTAAAGATTCGGACTTGACTTTCTTGGCAATCTGTAAGCCATTTAGTCCTTCCAAGTTAAAATCGCATAATATCAACGAGTTTTTTTTTTCTTTCATTAATGCATTGCTCAAATCCAAGCCATGATCAAACTTATGAATAGGATTTTTGGGGAATGCCTTTTCTACAAATTTGTATATACCCTCAAGTAAATTTTCATCATAATCAGCAATATATATAGGATATAGATACATTCTATAATTAATCAAATTATTAAAAACTAAAATTAATTAAATAAACTTAGAAAAAAAAATCTTTTTTTTATTTTGAAATAATAATATTGACTAAAGTATTTTCAGGTAGCAACTCACCCTGATTTGGGCTTTGCTCCAATACAGTATTAGGAGTAAAAGTTTCAGAATGCCTATAAGAAACATTCCCCAAAATAAACCCATTGCTTTGCAGTATAAATTCTACATCTTCGTATTTTGCACCAATAAGCGAGGGTACGATTTTATTGAAACTGCTACCATTACTAACTACTACATCAACTGATTTTCCATAATTAACAGATTGACCAGCAGATGAATTTTGGTAAACAATGGTATCATTCCCAAATAATTCACTATTGTCGTAGGCAACGCTGCCTAAGGTTAATCCACGTTTTATGAGTTCTATTCGGGCAATTCTGAGCGGAAATCCAACTAACATAGGAACAGCTACTTTCTGATTACCCTTACTAATGGTTAAATATATAGTTCTTCCCTGTTTGATATTAGACCTTCCGGAGGGCGTTTGCGATAATATTGTATTTTCTGGATATTTCTCACTGAATAATTGGCTTGTAACTTTGTATAACAATCCTACTGATTCAATTTTGGCAGCACCATCTTCAAGACTAAGTTCAGTAACTTCGGGTACATTGACAGATTCTTTATCATAAATCATAAATGGCATCACTAACTTATCAAACATTAGCAATATTATAAGTAATGCTATAATAAAACTTAATGTTACCATCAGATAGGGCGCTATATTTTTAAAATTAAAACTAATATTTATACCTGAATCCTCGTCTCTAGCTCTAAATTTACTATATGGTTTAGGTTCTTTATCTTCCATAAAAATGTTTATTTGTTATATTAAACAACTACAAATAAACAAAATTATTTTTTTAAAATGATAATGATATTCCAGCAGCTATAAAATTTAAGTTATAATTTAGATATTGAAGTGATGAGGTATTAATGTTTTGCTCATAATAAAGATAAAATCCCATATCTGTAATAAATGATTCAAACGATATATTCTTCTCTAAACTTAGGGAGAATGAGTTTAGAGTTTCATCTCTATTACCCAAAGGGCTACTTTCCAAATAGGTTTTCAAATTGTTCTCGTAAGATAAGGAAATTTTAAAATCCAACGGTAAGATTTGTGTTAATGTGGCGGATATTGTATTAGCAGAGTAAGTGTAGGGGTCGTCATACAAATCAGAATCTAAAAAGTAGTCATAGGTATATCCAGCAGAACTGCTCTTATAATGATTTAAATTAGATGAGTATTTGTATTTAATTCCGATTCCAGTGGTTTCAAATAGATTTTGTCCTGCTGATAGGCTAATTTCATATCTACCAGCATAATTAAATGAGTTGAGTGCATTTAGGGAAGATTGTTTTTTACCCATGTTATTATTTCCACCAGGGATCGTATATATTTCAGATTGAGAAACGCTGCTATAAATTTTATTGTACAAACTCAGTTCAAACCGAACTGATGTTTTTGATTCGAATGATGAGTTTATGGCTATTTGTAAAGGACTTTCAAAATAATTATACTCCGGTAACAAATCAAAAGTTTTATACTTCAATGATGCTGCTGAGCCAACTGATATATTATCCCAAATTGAATACTCCAAATTTGCACCTACAGCAAAGTTATAAACATCAGTTGATATATTTGGGTTACTTAGAATTTTTGCGTTTATAGTAGAAAAAATATATGCTGATATATTTGAACTATCCTTTTTAAGAGGAACTTGGATTCTGATTTTGGGTTCGAAGTAGTTATAATAACTATCATTTAAAAAATCATTATACCCCAAATTTACACCAATTAAACTATTATTTTCTAATTCCCATGTAAAATCAATATTAGGACTAAAAAAATTCAACATCCTTTGTGACGTATCAGCTCTTGTCACCAGATTGCCACCTAATAAATCCATGCTTGGATACATTTCGGCATGCGCTATACCGTTTATAAAACTAAGCAATATTAATATCAAAATTATCTTTTTCATGTTGTTTCAGAGATTATTTTAAAAAAAAAAGCAAGGGGAGTTTAATCCCCTTGCAGCTATTTTTATTTAGCTCCGCCGTTACCATTACCACCTCTTCTACCATTAGCAGAACCTGTACCAGTGCCTGTTCCATCTTGTGCACGCTTCCTTGTTGCACTTCCTGCATTATCGCAAACTCCATCACCATTCTCGTCAACAAAATTTACGCCTTGTGTTCCTGTGCAGGTTCCTGTAGCTGCATTGTCGCATATTCCATCTCCGTTTGCATCTACAAAATTTGGTCTTGTAGTTCCCTTATTCATTTTAGGAGACCCAGTGTAATTATCGCAAATACCGTCATTGTTTAAATCAATCCAATTAGTTCTTGGTGCTTTTTTACTGCCTTTTCCATTTTGTGCATAGCTTTCGCTTGTGAATGCCACTGTTAATATCAGGGCTGCCATTATCAAAATCATCTTTTTCATTTTAGTAAATCCTTTTTTTATAAAGTAAATT
>CAYUZZ010000352.1:0-3236 GCA_964449505.1 uncultured Hyphomicrobiales bacterium
AAAATATTCAGCTATCACTAATACCCCTAAGTCATGCATCAAACCTGCTACGAATGCTTCCCCAGCAATTTTATATCCAAGTTTTCGAGCAAGTAATCGCGACGATGATGCACAGAAAAGACCATAATACCAAAATGATTTAGTATTGAATACTTTACTTAACAATTTAGAGAAAAAACGCCTTATGACCAGACTAAGTACAATTTCTTTCAGTGTATTAAAACCCATTATAACAATTGCCAAATCGATTGTTGAAATCCTTTTAGAGAAACCATAATAAGGAGAATTGGCAATTCTAAGTACACGGGCAGTTAGTGCTTGGTCTTTCTCTACTATTTGTGCTAAATTAGAAGCACTCATATTAGGATTATCTATGGCAGAGAGAACTTCTGAAATAACTATAGGCATTGTGGGAAGATCTCTGATGGACTCTAATCTCTTCTGAATGCGTGGTTCAAGCATAATTAAACCCGGAAAGTTTATTCTTCAATTCAATTAAAACTTGGGAGTGGATTTGGCTGATTCTACTTTCCGAAACATTCAACACCTTGCCAATTTCTTTAAAAGTCAGGTTTTCGAAATAATAAAGTGTGATAATAATCCTTTGATTTTCTTTTAATTTTTGCAGAAACTCGAATACGATGCTTTTTCTTTCTTTGATGTCAATATCTTCAAGAAAGTTACTACCCTCATCAGGAATTTCATCAAGCAAATTATAAGTTTCATCATCAATAGTTACCATACTGCTGTTTGATTCATTAAGTGAAATAGTTGCTTTGGCAATAGCAGCTGCTTCGAGGTAGCTTTTAAACTTTTCGGGTGAAACGTTAAGATTCTTGCGAATTTCCTCAGTAGATACTTCGCCTTCGTATTTTACCCTTACTTTATCTACCGCAAGTTGATAATCCTGAGCTTTCTTTCTGGTGCTTCGGGATAAATAGTCCACTCGCCTAAGTTCATCCTTGATGATGCCTTTAATTCTTTTGATGGCATAAGTCTCAAATTTGATGCCACGTTCTATTTCGAATTTATCTATCGTATCACTAAGGGCTATCATACCTACACTCAAGAAATCATTCTCTTCTAAAATGGAATTAGAGGGGATAGGCATATTGCTTATTGCATACTTAACAAGCCACAAATATTGAGTAATTAATTTATGTTTATTACTAATATCCGTGTTTGATTTATATTCCGCCCATAGTTTATCAATATCTATTTGGTTTTCATTCATCACAATAAGCTAATTTATAATATCAAATATATGCTATTTTTATGAATATTTAGGAATTATTCTGAAATTCGTTACCCAAAATTTCATTTAAATAATCATCTTCATTTATTTGATTGGATTTTGGTTCACCAATATTATCAATTGATGGTTGTGTACTTAATTTTTCGTTTTCGTCTTCATTTTTTTTCTGTGCTCTTCTTTCAAGCATTTCTCTTTCTATAGCTTCTAATTCCTCCATTTCCTGTGTCTGTCTTAGTTTTTCTTCTTCGTCTCTTTTTTTACTTTCTCGTGCTACTTTTTCGTTTAATTCTTTGATTTTCTCCTCGGACAACAGGTAGTAGTAGATGACCATAGTTATCCCAACACCTAAATATACGGAAGTAAAAACAAAGAATACATAAATAAGTGATTTGGTAAGGTCATTTTCCATCCAAAAATAAAAGAACACAAAAGTAATTATTGCAACCAAAATCGAAGAATTGAATAAAATTTTTAAAGGTGTTTTTACTATCACATCAATTTTTTTCTTTGCAGCATTCAACCTCTTGCGACGTTTTTCATCCTTAAGCTTTTGTTCTTTAATCCTGAGCTTTTCCTCTGCTTCTATCTCTTTAGACTTGTTTTCTTTTGCCATATTTAATTTAAATTTAGAGTAAGTTTAACGATATTGTCGGTTAAGTTTCTTAGATATTTAACTATATCTGCATCGGGATTTTTCTCAGCAAGAATTTCTTGTTTTTGAATTGAAAGTCTGACTAATCTGTCATAGGGTATAAATCCTAGCTGTTTTAGCTGAAATCCCAGAAACTTTTGTGTGGCAGAGTTTAATTTGTTGGATACTTCATCGGCATCTTCGTAATCTATCACATTATTAACTAATAGATTAATTTTGTCTTTTTTGATAAACTTGAGAAATATTTTTATCAAACCATAAGCATCAAGTAACGAGGTTGGCTCATCAGTAACCATAACCGCAACTATATCTGATATTTTAATACATTGCAACAGTTGATCGGCTGCACCGGCTGGTGTATCAAACAAAATTACATCAAAGTCCTGCTCAAGTAATAACTCATGATATAAGTCAAGAATAGGGGTTGGAGAATTTTTTATAAAATTTCCTGATGCTGGCGAGTCTGCTAACATAAATAAATTCTCTTTAACTTTTGTAATGGCATCATTAACGCTAATCTGACCGGCATACACTTGCGATAACCGTAAAGGAGGCTCAATGCCAAATATTAAATGCTGGTTGGGGAAAAATGAATCTGCATCCCAAATCAACGTTTTCAAACCTTGACTCGAAAGTAAATATGCTATATTGGCAACTATTATACTTTTTCCTACTCCCCCTTTTCCACTGGCGATGGTTATTGATAGAGGCATTTTTTCAAACTTTTTTTGATGTATAATATTCAACATAATTACTCCAATTCTACGCTTTCGGGAATGATTAATTTGCCTAAGAAACCCTTGGTTGCCAATTCAATATCCTGGGGTATTCTTTGCCCATTGGTGATATATGCTAATGGGAGGTCAATGCTTGTAAGCATTCCCAAAAGTGGCGCAATTGAATCAACTTCATCAACTTTGGTCAATATTAGCCCATTAATGTTTAATTTCAAAAAACTACGTAGAACGAATTTGAAGTTATTATAAGACGATGTAGCACTTTGCACCAACAACACATGGTCTGCTTTTGAAGCGTTTACTACTTCTTGTAGATTATCAAAATGTTCTTTTACTTTTGGGCTTATACCCACTGTATCAATAAATATAAAATCGTAATTAAGTTCTTTGCTAAGTACACCCCTCAATTCTTGAGATGAATAAACAACTGAAAATGGAATGCCTGCTATTGACGCAAATGTTTGCAATTGTTCACTACCACCAACTTTATAAGTATCAGCAGAGATTATCATCACTTTTGCGTTGAAAGATAATTTGGTCATCACAGCCATTTTTACCAAAGAAGTAGTTTTGCCACTACCTGTTGGACCAA
>CAYUZZ010000353.1:0-2528 GCA_964449505.1 uncultured Hyphomicrobiales bacterium
TTCCATGATTCTAAACCTTGCCAACGATATTCAAAAGTTAATTCTCTTAATTTAATGTAAGAGGCTTTTTGAATATGAGGTTCATTGATATAAAATCCATTTGCATAGTAACGGTAGTAATATTCTTTAGTTGCCTGCACAGGTGCATTAGGATCTGACATGTCCATTACAGGATTTCCATCCTGATTGAACCAAGGTGCATCTCTGTCTTCAGTATCGCCATGTGTTCCAAAATTATAAAGGGCACCACGTGTACCATTCCATACATCAAAACCAATCATAGCGTCAAAAAGGAAACTAACGGTGAAGTTACGCAAGAAAGTGAAGTCATTTCTCCAACTGAATTGGAAATCAGGGTTGGAGTTTCCAATAATCTGTTGATTGGGGTCTTGAATTGGTGAGCCCGCGAAAGGTAAACCATAGTCATCACCCAATTGAGTAGAATTTGGATCAGTATCGGCAGTTTTTGTAACTCTTCCCATTGCATCTTTTACAACTGCTCCATCTCCATCAGTTTTAACATAATCACCAGAATACATAATGTTTCCATTAACATCTCTCAACCAACCATAACCGTAGAAAATACCCAAAGGTTGATTAACCATTGCAACGTTTTGAATACCAACAAATCCACCACCAAGAGTAATAACGTCGGTAGGTTTTTGGACTGGGCTGATATTCAATTTGGTAACCATGTTTTTGTTACTTGAATAATTTACGATAGTATTCCACGAGAAATCTGCACCAGAAATAGGAGTGGCTCTTAGAGATACTTCAAAGCCCTCGTTCCACATTTCAGCAGCGTTTTTAAATTGTTGGTCAAATCCGGTAGAAGTAGGAACTGGCACATTTAAAATCATATCAAATATTGCCTGATGATAATAAGTAAATTCCAAGCCCAACATATCATCAAAGAATCCTAAATCAAACCCAATTTCTTTCTCAATAGTTAATTCAGGTAATATATCTTTTGCACCTGCAATTACAAACTCATCTGCACTGATACCTCCACCTGGTTTAATTCCGATAAAGCCACTTCTGCTTGCAGTAGTTGCTCTTCCCCAAGGGTCAAAGAATCCAGCAGTACCATACAAGAAATTAGTTTGGTAGGCATCTGGTAATGATGGCGAACCAGCTTCACCCCAAGATGCTCTTAAACGTGCTGAACTAATAATTCCACGAACATCATCCCAATAAGATTCCTTATTTAATTGATATGAAAATCCAACTTTAGGATAATAATGGAATTGTTCTGATTCACCAAAAGCAGAATTACCATCACGTCTGATTGCCAATGTCAAAGATAACCTATCCAACCAAGTACTTGTCAACTGTGCAAATAAACCAACTGTTTTTTTGTTGTATTCACTTGAACCGCCATCTTTGGTTGCGCCTGCATTTACTTGGTCAAAAAATGGTAAAGTACCTGTTGCATCAGCAAAGTTAGCAGTCCTGTCAACCCAGATAGTTTGTGTACCCAATACTAAAGTAGTGAACAATTGGTCTTCGAACCAACGGTTTTGAGTATTTAGCGAAAAGTCCAGATTCATTTGCCTGTGAGTGATACGACTATCACTAATGTAACCTTCTCTATTTGGAGAATTTGCAGAACTAACAGCCAATCTTGATTTATTGACATATTCGTATCTGTCCAAACCCATTCTACCATCTAAAGAAAGCCAATCTAAAACTTGCCATTTCAAATCTGTAGCGTGCAAGAAACGGTCAATTTTTGAATTATAGGTGTTATAGACTTGAGTCCATATTGGATTGTCGTAAGTACCAAAACGTCTCATCGAACCATCAGCATAAATATATTTCTGATTGTCGAATTCAGGAGGAGTTCTTAAACTACCAAGTAAAATACCCGATGTGTTTGAACCATCCTGAGGAAGGTCGTTATTGCTGGTGATATAATTATTGCTTGTCTTTAGAGTTAAACCAGGCAATATAGAAGCACCAATATTGGCACGAATGTTAGTCCTTTCTAATTCAGAACCCTGAACATAGCCTTGAATACCTGCATAAGTACCGTTGATTAAGTAATCAAATTGCGGTACACCACCAGAAATAGTTAAGGATTGTTCGTGCGATACAGCTGTTCTGAAGGGGTCGGCAGCATGGTCATAAGTAGATACAGCTGGGTCGAGTTTGGCGCCCCAAGAAGTATTTGAACCTGTCTTGCCTTCAGTAAAAGGAGTAGTCTGACCATAAGCGGTCTGCAGAGGCACTGTGCCTGCTTGTTTATCAATAGTTACGCTTGAGCTATAAGATATTTGTGCAGGTTTATCAAAGCTGGTTAATTTACCACGTTTTGTAGTGATCAACACAACACCATTTGCTGCTTGAGATCCATATATTGCCGCTGCAGATGCTCCCTTCAGAATTTCCATGGATTCAATGTCCTGTGGGTTGATATCAACTGCACGATTAGAATATTGAACTGTACCACTTCCATCATAAAGAGAACTGTTGTCAATTACAATACCATCTACCACATAAAGAGGTTCGGAAGAACCAAGAATTGA
>CAYUZZ010000353.1:2538-3228 GCA_964449505.1 uncultured Hyphomicrobiales bacterium
TGATTTTCTACCTCTCATTGTAATAAATGTTCCTGCACCAGGGGTACCAGAGTTTCTTGTTACGCTCACACCTGCAACACGTCCACTAATGGCATCAATGGCAGAAGGTGATACAACGTTGGCAACATCTTTGCCACTCACTGAAGAAATTGAATTACCGAGAGTATTTCTATCAACTTCACCAGTTAAACCAATTACTACAATTTGATTTGTCTGAATGGATTGGGTTGAGAGTTCAAAAGAAACTTCTTTTGTTTCGCCCGATTTAACAGAAACCTTTACTATTTTGGTTTCGTATCCAACAAATCTTGCTTCTACATTATGCTCACCGGCAGGAGCTTCGAATTGAAACTTACCGGAATTATCGCTGACAGCACCAATTCTAAGTGATTGGATTGAAACAGAGGCTCTTGGGAGAGGAGACTTTGTTTCTTTGTCAATAATAACACCTTTTATGAAGGTTCGTTTAGTTTGTGCATTAGTCACATTGATTGTAGCAAGCACAAACCCAATCATTAATACAGCAACGCCAATCAACTTGAATGGTATATACTGTTTTAACAAGGTTACCATAGGCATTCCTTTATAATTTGTTAAAAAAATATTTAATAAGAAATAGGAATTAAACTAATAATGCTCATTTCGTAATTCTATTTATCATAATTCTCCTTACATTTTTTTATAATGCTC
>CAYUZZ010000354.1:0-3214 GCA_964449505.1 uncultured Hyphomicrobiales bacterium
TTATATCCCCGTTATTGTGTTTATTCTTACTGCAACCTCAAACGCTGTTAATTTAACAGATGGTTTGGATGGTCTTTCGATAGGAACGGTAGGAATTGCCGCACTTGCTTTGGCTATCATTGTATATGTATCGGGAAATATAAAATTTGCCGATTATTTAAATATAATTTATCTAAAAAACTCAGGTGAATTAACTATATTTGCAGCTTCAATGGTTGGTGCGGCACTTGGTTTTTTGTGGTATAATTCATATCCAGCTCAAGTTTTTATGGGTGACACAGGCTCGCTTGCTTTAGGTGGTGCAATTGGTGGTCTTGCAATCTTGGTTAAAAAAGAATTCCTTCTTCCAATTCTGGGTGGTATATTTTTTGCGGAAACGTTATCTGTTATTATACAAGTTTCTTACTTTAAATATACCAAGAAAAAATACGGAGTAGGAAAAAGACTTTTCAAAATGTCACCAATTCATCATCATTTCGAAAAATCAGGTTGGCATGAGTCCAAAATTGTAATGAGATTTTATATAATTGCTGTTATGCTGGCCATAATTACGATGGCTACATTCAAAATAAGATAAATTGTAGAGGTGATATATGCTTAGGTCTTTATACCATGGGGATAAGACGCTTACTTTAGGGATATTGGGTGGTGGACAGCTTGCCAAAATGCTTGCTTCTGCGGCTTACAGACTTGGATTAAATGTTGCAATAATAGAAAATCATTCATATTCCCCAGCTGGAGATATGACTAAATTTGATTTTACTAACGGTTGGTCAAATTTTCATGACCTTGATGAATTTATTGATGTTAGCGATATTATAACCTTGGAAAATGAGTTCATCGACCCACAAATTTTAGCTTATATCGGTAATAAAAGGCAGGTCTTTCCTACAGCAGAAACAATGGAACTGATTCAGGATAAATTCGTACAAAAAACGACTTTCAAAAATGCAGGATTACCTCTGCCAAATTTCGAAGAGATAAATTCGGAGAACGATGCAGCGGATTTTGGGAAAAAGTTTGGATTTCCTTACGTTATCAAAGCTCGTAAATATGGGTACGATGGATATGGCAATGCCACAGTATTCAACGAAGGAAGTGCTATTAGTTCTTATCATAAATTTAATAAAGATAATATCAATGACCTTCTGATGGGTGAATCCTTTGTTGAATTCGGTAAAGAACTTGCAGTAATTGTTGCACGAAATCAAATTGGTGATACTGTTATCTATCCGACTGTTGAAACCATTCAATATCAACATATTTGTCACCAAGTAATTGCACCGGCAGAACTTGAACTTAGTTTAAGGAATGAAGCTGCAAAAATAGCTCTGGCTACCGTCAATTCAATAAACGGAATTGGAGTGTTTGGAGTAGAGTTGTTTTTAACCAAAAATAATGAAATACTAATTAACGAAATAGCACCACGTCCCCATAATTCGGGTCATTATACAATCGAATCGTGCTATACATCACAATTTGAAAATGCAATTCGTGCTGTTTGCGGACTACCATTAGGTTCACCTGAAATGATTTGCCCCGCTGCCTGTATGATTAATTTGTTGGGAACAAGAGATGGAATCGCTAATCCTACGGATATAAATGAAGTATTGCGGCATAGTAAAGTATTTTTGCATTTATATAATAAAAAGCAATCCAGAATGGGTAGAAAAATGGGACACATTACAGCCCTCGGAACTTCACAGTCCGAAGCCTGCAATATAGCTAAATCTGCCTCCGAAGCAATTATTTGGTAATCTAAGCCTATTTACCGTCAACTAACAGAATGTCTTTATATCACTAAATAATAAAAGATATTTTTGGAATTTTCACTGTAAATATTGTACCTAATTCATCGCCTGACTTGAAACTTGCAAAACCATTTAAATATCTTTCAGTTAACAATTTGATGGAATAAGTACCAATACCCCTTCCACTACCCTTTGTTGAAAATGAACGTTGAAAAATTTGCAATCGAACATTTTCGGGCATAGCAGCTGGGTTATGCACCCAAAACTCGTAGAAATCATCATATTCACCTGCACCTATGGTAACACTATCACCATCAGAAGATGCTTCGAGTGCATTTTTTAGCATATTAATAATTACTCTCGACAACAGCGTTTCATCAACATCAAATTTACTATTTGTAATATTTGTTTCAATTTCAATGAATTTATTATTAGCAAAATATGATTTTTTGAAATCTTTTGCTATTTTATATAAAAATTCTTCTATTTGTATAGAGATAGGGTGGACAGTCAACTCGTTATTCTCTGCAGAGGTCAATATTCGCTGGGATTTTATCTCGTCAATCAAGCGGATTGAAAGGTCATATATTGTAGATTTAAACTCCTCTTCCTCTTTGCTATCTAAGTCGAAGTTCGTCATCAGTTCTGCATAAGCCTTAAGTGAACCAGCTGTATTTAATATATCATGAAAAAATAGTCTTTCAAGTAATTCACGTCTTTTTTCATTACTGATATCTTTTACTGCAAATACAACATATTGTTCCCTCTCAAATTCGATAGGAGTAGAAAACACCTTCAAATCCAAGGCATCATTATTTTCTGTTACTATGCGGCATTCTTTATTATTTGCTACTCCAGATAAACCCTCCAAGATAGAATTAACTGCACCACATTCCTTGCAAAACGCAGTAGTACCACAACCACCATCTGTTTCGAATGCATGTTTGCAGCCTAAGGCTTCGCCAGGTCGGACCCCAAAAGCTTGATTGATTTCAGATAATTTCAAAAAATCAAGGACAGCTTTGTTTGCAAACACGATTTGTCTGTTTTTGTTGAGAATAAGAAAAAGTTCAGGACCTGAATTTAGCAATAATATTGTTTCTTGCGATGAAGAGAATTTCTCGTACCTCTCAATTAGAACATTTTGAGGGGTTCTTTCTGCAGGAGCGTACAAAGTTTCCATTTTGTTTTCACATTTTTTTTAAATTGAACTTCAAAATAAAAAAAATTATGGAAATCACAAAATAAAAAAGAACAAAACCGTTAAAATGTAATAAAATTGAGGTTTTAATGAATTCAATCGTAATAACTGGTAATATTTGTTGTCCGATTTCCAAAAGGATATACGCAGGAGCAGTTTTTGTTGAAAATGGAATTATAACAAGGATTGAGGAACAGAAAGTATCAAGCTATAATAATTATATTTTGCCCGGGTTGATAGACGCTCACGTTCATATTGAAAG
>CAYUZZ010000355.1:0-3208 GCA_964449505.1 uncultured Hyphomicrobiales bacterium
AACCAAGTTCGTCTAAATTGATAAGCAGTTTACGAGAGAGTTGTAGCTTGGAATCCTTATCATCATTTATCGTCCCTACAAACAGATATTTCTTCGGATCAAGTGCGGGTGGGACTAATCGGTTAAACCATTTTGTTTTACCCTTACCTTGACTTCCGTAAAATATTGGAGAAACTTCATTGGTAATATTTTCACTTGTTGCACAAGCAGCCGAAGCTATTAACCAACGACGTAAGCATAGATCCCAATAATCGCGTTTAGTCTCATCGGTAAGTTCGATTGTGTCCGCTAGCTGTTTAATGTAATCTGTTCCATCCCATTCTGGCAAACTTTCAAAGTATTCCACAAACGGGTCGTAAAGCGGTACGTAATCAGAGTTCAAAAGAATATTAAGTTTCTCATATGAGAAGATAAAACCCTCATGCTGCATCTCTCTAAAAATACTGGAAATGTCGTAATCATCCGCATTCTTAAAGTTTTCATCTGTTTTCTTTTTATATTCAAGAATGCCAGATACAATGTTTAATCTAAAATCGTAAAAGGAATCCAGATGCGTTTCAACTAAACCAATATCACCTCCAGAGCGTTCTCCAAAACCTCTACTGTTAAAATCACTATTATTAATGGATTTCTGTTTTTGTGCTTGTTTTACCATTTCTCTAATTGAACCTTTAGTGGTGTTTAGTTCTTTGCTTGCTAAAGAAATAACTTGATCTTGCTCTAATGAATCTTTTATCCATGGTATTATTTTTTTGAACTTTGCGATACTTTCAGCTTTCTCTATTTCTGATTTATCGCTATGCTTCTCAAGTATTCTATTACATAACCAAAACACGCCCCTTTCTGCATTCCTTAAAAGTGAACTCAATTTGTCTATTCCATTTTCTCGAACAAACTCATCTGGATCTTTATGCGGACCTAGAAGACTTGGCTCTAAAACTAAAGGAATAATATCTGACTCTTCTAAAAGTAACTTTACTGCATCAACAGTATTGGATGGTCCAACGTTGTCGTTATCAAAAGCTATAATTACGTTCTTTATTCCTCTTGAAATCATACCAGCCAGATGTCTTCTTCCTAGCTCACCTTGACCAATTGCTACAATGTTATTTATCCCCAACGCTTTTAGATACGTAGCATCTGGATATCCTTCAACAACAATAAGTGTTTCTTCAGATTTTTCAACTTTATGCAGACCAAACAAATCGTCTTTGATTAAGTACTTTGTGCTATCCCATCTAATTTTTCCATCTAATCCCTTTTCACTAGCATGGCGTTTGACTATTCCAGTTATAACTCCATCTTTATCTCTATAAGGCAAGCCGAGTCTGAAGTCATAGCCGAAACCACCATAGAGGTTTAGGGATGCAACTGCTGTTTTCATTTCTGGATTTTCGGCAATGAGTTGTTTTTTAATAGTAGCTGTATCTGGCAAGTAAAACCATTCTGTATTCTTTAACACGTCAATATCACAACCTCTTTTATCTGTTAAATATTGAAGTGCTTCTTTGCCTTCTTCTTCATATAGTTTTTGTTTGCCGATTTGATAAATCTTTTCAATGACAATGCTTCGTTCTCTTGCCTCTCTTTGTTCTTGAATTTCTTCGGAAGTTGGCTTGGAATACTGCTGTTGTTCACCAAGATCAACCTTAAGGTCAAATTCTTCATTTAGCCATTTTAATGAATCCCATTTACTTAACCCATTTACTTCTTCTACTAGTGAAATTACATCACCGCCGATTCCGCAGTTAAAGCAGTGGAAAAGTCCTTGTTTCATATCTATATGAAAAGATTTACCGCTTGTAGAAGTATGCCTAGTTGGACATGTTCCTTGATATGTGTTACCACTTTGTTTTGTAAGGCTTGCGCCAAGACGTGTGGCTACGTCTTTTAAGTTTACTAGGCTCTTAACCTCTTGAAATTTCATTCCTACGTTTGTTTTTAGCATTGTTAGTTATTCCTTGATTTGCAGTTGATACTCCATAACCAGATTTAAGGTTATAAATGATAGATTTAACGTTTCTGAATGAATCGCCATACCTCATCGGATTGACAGAAGCGTTTTGCGTGTAGAAATTATCTACATCTTTTAATAGCTTAGCATTCGGTTTGAATGTAAACTCCGTTGTGTTTTGATTTACTAATCTAGCTTCGTCAAATTGGTTACCTTCCAAAAAGAGATAGCTGACTAGATAGAAATCACGAGTACTATAATTGTTGTTCATAGTGCTTTTTCTCCTTTTCCACATAATTGTAGAAAGATTAGTTTATATAAATATAATTTTGGGATTAAAAAGGTTTATGCGAGGTCAAATAAAAAGGAGTAAAACTTCATTGAATTATGTTTTGCAGTCGCTATTTATTTGAAGTAGATTTAGAAAGAAAGATATACATCTACCTTTCATACATTAATATAAGGTTTTGAAAATCACGAGTCAAGAAAGATGGCAACTATTTTGAAACTATTTTGAAATATTTTCAAAAAGTGTGAAAACAAGGCCAAATATAATATTATCAATTGTTGTCTGTTTCAGTAAGTTGTCTAGTTTTAGTTTCCCATTTCCCTATACTTATTATAATCTATTTGTCTGGAGAAGTCAAGAGTGAGCAAATAAATAATTATTTCTATGTGAAACTGATGTATCCACTAAAAACATGCGAAAATAGAGCAAAAACAAAACATCTTTACAGTGCGGAAAGTTCATCCCTCTCCGCCATAAAGTTACAAAAGTTGCTTTTTGGTCTAATTATGAGCTTTTTATTTTCCAACATACCGCTCTGAACGCTGTAGTTAGCCTTATTTGGGCACTTTTTAGACACTTAATTAAATCTCTATCCATCATTGGCATTTCAATTATCATATATAATAATATAAGGGATTTACATGACCCAAGTCAAGGCAGAGCAAATAAATATTATATCAATATGTGCTTAAATCGTTTGTAAATGCAAATGCAAAGTAAAAAAGTTCGATTTTAAGCCATTAACGAAGCATAATGCCTTGCTTTTTGAGCTCGTGCCCGGCAGTAAAGCAAAGGTGCAATGAAAATTTGCAGAAAAAAGCGTTCAAAAAAGTTGGGCAGTGATTGGGCAGTTGCCGTTCAAAATAGTTCATTTTTAGTCTAAAAATAAAGCATTTTTGGGGTAAGCGAAGAATCCCTAACTCTCCGCCCCAAATTAAAAAAGCCCTTTTTCAGCCGAATTAGGG
>CAYUZZ010000356.1:0-3206 GCA_964449505.1 uncultured Hyphomicrobiales bacterium
TTTATATTCACCCGCGTTGATGGAGTAGAAATAAATTCCCGATGTCAAATTCGGTGCATTAAATTCAACTTGATATCTACCCGGAAGTTTATCTTCGTTTAACAATGCTACCACTTCACTTCCAAGCACATCGTAAACTATTATTACAACATTTGCTTTTACCGGAATTTCATACGAGATTTTCGTTGTTGGATTGAAAGGATTTGGATAATTCTGATCCAAAACAAATTTTACAGGTGCATCATAATTAACTTCAACTACATCCGAGTATTCGAACTTGCCGTCAAAATCAATCTGCTTTAATCTGTATTGCAATATTTCAATTGGCGGATTATTGTCTTCAAACGAATAATCTTTTGGTGAATTGCTGTTACCATGTCCTTCTACAAATCCAATCTTAGACCAGTCATTAGCTAAAAGCTTATCGCTAATTGCTAACCGCTCAACTTCAAAGCCGTAATTATTTACTTCTGTAGCAGTGTTCCAGTTTAATTCTACTGCATTGTTATTTAAGGCTGCTGTAAAAGATGTCAATTCTACCGGAACCGGTATCTCCGATCCACCTACTGTAGAGCCTGCGGCTGTAACGGCAGCGGTTTTGGATAACAATCTGCTGTTCACTATTGCATTTTCGGCACCCACCGTGATATAGCCATTAGCCATTACGTTTCCGTTAAATGTAAAACTCGCTCCTAGAGATGCATAATTGCCGATCTGCCAAAAAATGTCTGTCCACACAGCACCATTAGTCAATATGATATTAGCAGCCGTAGTGAGGAAACCAGTTATCTGGAAGATGTAGACACCTGAGCCACTCAAAGTCACGTTAGTTGGCATTGTAGCGTTTCCACCTATTTTATATATACCAGGGCTAAAGGTTCCATAGGTGGGTAATGAGTAATCACCTGCTGCCAGTATGGTAGCACCTTCTCGTGTTTCAGCATCGGAATATGCGGTGGCCAAGTCTGTTTGAGCTGCGTCTACGATATCCTTATCGGCTAAAATAGTATAGTCGTAAATCGTATACCCGGATGCTACACTTACATCACCTACTCCACCGGCTGTCGTTCCAACATCTCCAGTAACCACGGAAGAGCTAGTAATTGCCGCGCTAGCTAGAATTCCAAAATTGGATGCACTTCCAAGGTCTACGGTGGTTTGAGAAAAAGCAAGGGTCGGCATCATTAAAGTAAGCGTTAGCATCGCTCCAATTAAGCGCGAACACCTATTTAATAAAAAAGCGAAATTAGAAGTATTAGTTTGTATAATTATCTCCTTAAGATATTTATTTGTAGTAACTGAAATAAATATAAAGAAAGATGTGGCGTAAGTATATCGTCCAAAATGATGAAAAGTGGAATAAATCTTTAGGATTAGATAAAAGCAATGTAAAGTACTAAAAATCATTTTTTAGAGAATAAGCAAAGATTTATAACTTTATTTTTAAATGTTTAACTAAAAACCCCAAAGAAGCCAACTACTTTGTGCTTTGTCCATAAGTATTTTGAAACCTTTAGAACTTTCTTTTAAATTAACCAAAGTACTATCAAAATTGTTGTTGAAACTAATTGTTGCATCATCCATAAGGTTCTTTAGTTCTGCTGAACCTTGATTTAGATTAATAATAGCAGATTTAAAATTGTTTGCCAATGCTTTATCCATTAACAACTTTCCTATCGTTCCATTTCCAGATTGGATATTGCTTGTAATTAACGATAAATCTTTAGTAATATTGGATGTATTGTCTATAGTTGTTTTTAAAGAAAACAGAACTTCGTCAACATTAATAGGTGGGGTTGTTTTAATAATATCGTTGTTTTCAATAGTCTTATCCCTACCAGGCCCAGTATTAATAATTAATATTTTATTCCCCATAAGTCCTTCCGCACCAATACTTGCAATGGCATCTTTTTTAATATATTTTTGATTGCTATCGTCAATAATAATTCCTACACTAACAGAAGTATCACTAACAATATTAATACTTTCTACGGTTCCAATATTTATGCCTAAGAACCTAACATTACTGCCAACTTGAAGACCAGCCACATCTTTAAATTTTCCACTTATATGAAAAGCATCTGAAAACATTTGCTGCTTTTCACCTATAAAATATAAACCCACAATAAGTATTGCCAATCCAAAAGAAACAAATATTCCCAGAATGATTTTACTATTTGCATTATTTTTCATTTTATTTTCTCTTATTATATTTCTTGTTTATTCAAAAAAAGATTTAATCCACTTGTCGTCAGAATTTTTCAAATCATTATAAGAACCTTCTGCTGCACAAACTCCATCATTAATAACAATAATTCTGTTTGCTGTAAGCTTTGTGCATTCAATATCGTGGGTTATAATTATTGAAGACGTTTCATATTTTTTTTGTACTTCTAATATCAAATTACTAATCTCTTTGGATGTAATGGGATCAAGCCCAGTTGTTGGTTCATCGTAAAGCATTATTTCAGGTTTTAAAATTAAAGTTCTTGCTAAACCTAACCTTTTGCGCATTCCTCCAGAAAGTTCGGATGTTGACATATCAATTGTTTCTGAAAGTCCAACATTTTCTAAAGCTTCTTCTATAAGAACATTTCTTTCCTTTTTTGAAATTGAAATTAGCTGTCTTTTAAGCGGAAATTCTAAATTCTCTCTCACCGTCATGGAATCGTAAAGAGCTCCACTTTGAAAAAGAAAACCAATTTTTCTGCGCAAATCAGATAATTCTTTTCCCTTTAGCTCAGCAATATCCTGTCCAAAAAGTTTTAGAGTTCCTTCATCGAGTTCAACTAAACCAACAATACACTTTATAAGTACTGATTTCCCTGTACCAGATTTACCCAGTATTACCAGATTTTCGCCTTTATTCAAAACTAAATTAATATCAAGCAATATATTTTTATTATCAAAGGATTTTTTAAGATGCTCCATCTCAACAACTAATTCGCCATTGGGAGTAATAATTTTTTCAGTTTTTATTGAGTGCTTAATATTTGTCATTTTTCTTTTAATAATTGTTAATTGTAAAAAATATTTATTTTTAATTTTAAATCAATTGACATAAAATTCAGCTTCGTTTGTATAATATTTTTAAATGCTATTTTCATCAGTTCACAAATTTATAATAATATCAAATGCAACTCTCAGATAATCATTTTCCAAGTTCGTTATTCCAAAATTAGTTTTGGAGAAGAGTTAAAATTTGT
>CAYUZZ010000357.1:0-3202 GCA_964449505.1 uncultured Hyphomicrobiales bacterium
TGCCATAATTCAATATTTGCTCCCATAACTTGAACAGCATGCAAGTCATATTTTTTATATTCAGGGGCAAGGCAAATTACTCTGATGTCTGACCAGTCAACTTCAATTTCTTTTCCGAATTTTCTATTTACTGCAACTTGAAAGTCTCCTTTATGGTCTCTAATCCAGTGCAAGTAATAAAGACTTTGATTTATTAAATCAGACGATGCAACTTTCTTATATTCAATAATTACTGGATTATTGTCTTCGGAAATTGCCAAAGAGTCAATTCGTCCAGAATGGATATTTCCTGTAGAAAATTCTGTTGCAATAAAACGACAATTAAAGATTGTTTCAACATTCTCTTCAACAAGTCTTTGAAGGTCTTTTTCAAGTTTAAATTCACTTAGTCGAACTCGCTTTGCTTTTCCTTTGTCTATCTCAAATATTGCCATTTCTATTTTTCTATCTTATTAGTTTCTATGATGTACCGCGGTCTCTTACGCTTGCCGCCAACTCTTTTATTTACGTATTCTCAATAAATTTAATTCAAAATTAGTATTTTTGGGGAAAATAAAAAAAATATTTTTTCTAAACATTTGTATTAGCATCAAAATTATGGAGTTTAAAGTATGTCTGATGATGAATTTTTGCTAACGTTTTTGCGGCTTGGCGCAGTGGCGGAATTCGGAGCATAAAACTGTCAATACACTACACTGTTTATTTAATGTTATGCCCTTCAAATTAGCACTTTCTGTCCGCTTGATTTAAGCCCTTATTGACTAACGTTTTTAATATTTTTTCCAATATACTTTGAATTCATAATTCTTAATGTTCCAATATAATCTAACTTAAATTTAAGTAAATCACCAACTTTATAATTATTAATATTTTCAGATAAATCTATTACAAACATATCAGAACTTCCAGCTACTATAGAATATTTATTATCAACAGGAAAAAGATGTTTTTCATCAACATCTAATAATCCAATATCAATTATAGCTCTATAACTTGTTCTACCCACTAATTGTTGGTCGTAATTATATAAATGTCCTTCCAAATTTGTTCCCATTTCGCCATCAGGCAATTGTGGCTTTTCAATCAATTCAATTATTTCTGCATAAAGTACAAAAACATCTGTGGCCATTTTTTTAAGTGCAGTATTATTATAAACATCCGTTCCTAAGAATAAAGATTCACCTACCCTGAAATGATTTATTCCTTTGGGTAATAATTTTTGAAAAATCAATGGTATAGTTACAGAAGATCCTCCGGAAACATACTCGATTTTTCTATCAAACTTTGCTTCAATTAACTGTTCAAAAAGGCAAAGCTGTATTAATTTGTCATGATTTGGAAGAACTCCAAACATACATGATAAATTTGTACCTATTCCGACCACTTCAATATTCTTCAATTTAAATACATTATAGTAAAAATCAATAAGATCCTCCCGCATTACACCCTCTCTCAGTTCTCCCATTTCTATCATTACTATAATTTTGTGCACTTTATTCTGCTTCACAGCCTCATTAGAAAGCAATTTTATGGTTTCAATCTCTGTATTCATGCTAACATCAGCATACTCAACAACACCTTTAATAGCCCGTTTCGCTGGTGGTTTTATGTAAATTGTTTCAATATTAGGATTAATTTGTTTAATCATTCTCAAATTTGAAACCCTTGAGTCGCAAATTTGGGAAATATCAAATTTAAGAAGTTCTTGTAAATATTCCTTATTTCCACAAAGTAATTTAGAAACGACAGACCATTGTATATTTTTATCTTTGAATAGTTTGTTAAGATACTCAAAGTTTGACTTTAGTTTTTTTATGTCTAATGTAATGAATGCCATATTAATTATTTTTTAATAAATCTCATTTCAAGATATTTATTTGTAAATCCAATTTTTTCGTATAAAAATCTCGCTGGGTTATTGGGTTCAACATGTAGAGCAATGTTTCCCTCTGCGATTTCAATAGCTTTGAGCATCATTTTTTTTCCTATTCCCCTGCCCCTTAACTCATTATGAGTGGCAATGTAAACAAGAATATTTTCTGGAATATACCCATTCATCCCAGTTTTATTGACCACCACTATACAAGATATTTTGCCTTCATCAAATGATTGTAATACGAAACCACCAAATGAGTTTGTTTCTTTAAGTGCGTATTCTACAGCCTTTTGGATGTCCTCTTTTAAATCACCAAAGTTTTCTAAATGATGGTAGAGAAACTCTATTATTTCTTGTTTCTCCTTTTGGTTCGGTTTGTTGCTGTCATTAAATAACTTTAATTCATCCATGGTTAATTCCTTTATTATTAATAATTCAAATTAATAATTTTTTTATCGTTCAAAATTGTTATTTAATGTTAGCTAACGTTTGGCTTTATAATAAATTGCCAATTGCGGGCAATTTCCTGAAAAGTTACACGAAAGTTGGAGCGGGCTACAACCCTTGAATAAATTACTATCTCGGCAATTTTTTATACCGCATGTTATACACTGTAGGTCATTACTTCTGTCAATAATTATAAGCAGAGCCATTGTCTATTTCTATTTCCACTCCTAAAGAAAGTACAACACGATTTACAAAATTAAAATATGCGGTTACCAAAACAACATCTAAAATTGCAGAATCACTTAATCCTAAACTTCTTAGTTGAATTGTAAAATCATTGTTCTCATGTTTCTCTGGATTTAAAGTCAAATGTCTGGAAAATTCACATAATGTCGTTTCTTTCGGTGAAAGAATTTCAGCAAAACGTCCATTTATCAGTTTTTCAATTTTACTGTCGTCTTTCCAATAATGATTTAAAGCTTCGCTATGGTGTTTCGTGCAATATTTACATCCGTTTGCAATAGAAACAATTGTTCCTATTAGTTCTCGTTCGGCTCTTGAAAGTTCTGAACGGCTATACATTATTTCCATGTATAATGCCATGTGTGCAATAATGCTCTCTGGTCGCAAACTTTGAATCTTATGAACTTCTGCAAGTTGTCCACGACTTTTTACAAGTTCGTCATATATTTCTTTTAACTTCCCTGTTGCTTCGGCATGGTTAATTACTTTAATTCTTGGCATAAACTTATTTCATTGTTAATTTGGATAATCACTGTCTTTTTCCGCTAATATATAACGTTTAAAGGCTTGGCGTAGTGTCGGCTTTTAACCACAAAACTGTCATACGAAGCACTGTCCCCGCCATTTTTGCCAAAC
>CAYUZZ010000358.1:0-3202 GCA_964449505.1 uncultured Hyphomicrobiales bacterium
AAATCTCAACTTTTTCCATATCCCTATTATTAGTAAACAAAGTAATTTTGCCCCTTAAGTCAGAATTATTTTTTGGTAAATAACTAATATTAAGACCCAGCTCATTGGCACCTGCAATAATAGTTTTAGCTTTCAAATCAATCTTCAAATTATCAGGAAAAGTAACTATTTTAGTAATTTTAATATCTTTATTAGTATTATTTTTCAATAATATTTTTGTATTCACCATTTTACCTATTTGCAAATTGCTAAATCCAATCATAGAATTGGATAAGCTAATGGGCATAATTATATTTGCTTTTAAAATCAAATTCTTATTTTCAGCTTTTGGGTCATTGGAAGTAATAGCTATTGATTTGCTTACAATTCCATCATGATTTACATTTAATCTAATACTTAAAGTGGCAAATTCACCTGGTTCAATCTCATTTTTATCCAGGGGGGCAGTAGTGCAACCACATGCAGGTTTAACTTTACTGATTTTTAAAATTTTGTTGCCTTTATTATATATTTTAACTTTTGCAGATAGTGCTTTTCCTTTTGGATTAATTTTACTCCAATCATAAACACCATTACCTTCGATTTGAATTCTTGGTTGTGTATATGCTGATAGAAATCCAAAATATAAAAAAATTACTATTAACAACTTCATAATGTTGCACCTTCAATAAACTTAAAAAAAAATTAAACTAATAAATAAGATACGAATAAAATTAATTAATATCGTTAAGATAAAGGATTAAATTTAATCTATAAAAAAAGAAAACCCTTCTTGATAGAAGGGTTTTGAAAGATAAAGAAACAAATAATTAAACTGAATTGCAATTTATTTGATAAATTTCATGTAATAATTATTTGAGCATCTATGCTCATAACCATGTCTTGAATTATCAAATTCTGCAACATTAAACAAATATTCCTTTAATAAATCGGTAAATTGAATGTCGTCATCTGTGCCAGTATTGAGTTTTCTGACAATTTCTGCTGTCCAAGTGCCATTATTCCAAACAGCTCCGATTTTAATATCCCCTCTGCTACCAGTAGGTATTAAAAGGAATCTTTCAGGAATATTTGCATTCAACGCTGCATATTTTGGCCAATAAATAGCGGCATCTGCGTCGCTTACACCTGTAGTTGCATTACCCACACATTCACCAGCATCAATTTCAGCTTGTGTTATAATCATTGCATCAGCAAAGTCAGTTGGGTTTTTCTCCATCCATTTTGGACGTGATTTATCCGCAATACGAAGATGTGAAGCGGCTGCTGTTCCTGCATCACCATAACGTCCGCCATCTTCTCCATTAGTTCCAGACCAAGGACCTACATAAGTATCGTCAACATAACCTAACATAGAAAATATACCGCCAGTTACTTCATGTGAAGAAGGATTAATTGTCAATCCACTTCCTGATGCTGAAATTGCACCGCCACCACGTGCGGCTTTACTATGCCACAAGTCAGCGCGTCCACTTTCTAACCATGCATCATCAACAATAGCATCGCCGTTTGCATGAGGATGTGGATCAGATTCCTGAGGCCAATAGATATGACACTTTGACATACAACCCTTGGTATTATAAGGATTACCCTTTGTTGAATCTATAGGCCAATAAAAAGAAATACGGTCTTCTGATTGACTGGAATTTGGTTTAGTCCATTTCCCACTTTCAAACGAAAAAGAACCATTACGGGTAAAGCTAACTGTTGGATCTTGCCATTCTGCAAGAAAGACAATTTCACTTTCAGTATAAACTGCTTTTAATTTTACTTTTATCATACTGTTGTATGCATGGCATCCAGAACAATTAGTGATCATTGAAGGATCATTTGGTGGATTGCTTGTTTCTCCAAGCATTACATCTAATGTTGGCAGGGTAGCCCAAAGTGGATCGGCAACACCATCTACGGTAGGAACATTAGAAACTTTGATGGCATTTAATTTGGTTAAGTCGTAGTTTGTTGCTGGTGGGTTAGTTGTATCATCGCTGCATCCAATTATGGTAACCAATGCAAACGCAAATAATATTAAAAAGTATTTCATTTTAAAACCTCTAAAAATAATATTAAAAAGCACATTTTTTGTGCCATTCATTTTCCGAATGAGTGCATCTGATAAATCTATCATCTTTTGCCTATTTGTTTTGAATTTTGTTCAAAAATATTGTTGCAAAGTATATAATTTCACTAAACTTTGTTTATAAAATGTATTCAATCACAATTATTGTCTTTTAGGCTTTACAAATAATTTTTTATTTTGTTAAATACAATTATCAAATATAGGAATAATTTCATAGAATTGTTCCTAAAATAAATCAATGCTAAATAATTTGCGGAAATAGTAATATGTTGAAATATTACTAACTAATAAATGGGCAGATTACTTATAGCTACTGCTCAATGTTAATTGAATTTGTAAAAAAAACGTTTTAAAATGAAAAATGTATGTAAATCAAAAATGAAAATTAAGGACATAAATCTGGAGCCGTTACGGTACCTTTTTCTGGATTTTTGAAATATTTTTTTTGGAAATACAATGAAACATTTACAAGTCCAATAAGTACCGGAACCTCAACCAATGGACCAATTACTGCAGCAAATGCTTCCCCGGAATTAATACCAAAGACTGCTATTGCTACTGCTATTGCAAGTTCAAAGTTGTTACTTGCCGCAGTAAACGATAATGTTGCAGTCTTAGAATAATCCGCTCCAATTTTTCTACCCATATAAAAGGATACTAAAAACATTATTACGAAATAAATTAAAAGTGGTATAGCAATTCTAACTACATCTAAAGGAATTTCAATTATCAATTCACCTTTGAGTGAGAACATCACAACTATTGTGAATAAAAGTGCAATCAGAGTTAAAGGGCTTATTTTAGGAATAAATTTAGTGTGATACCACTCTTTGGATTTAAATTTAATAAGTGAAAATCGAGTAATTATGCCAGCGAAAAATGGAATTCCAAGATATATAAACACACTTTCGGCAATCTGACTAATTGTAATATTGACTTCTGCTCCCTTAAATCCAAACCAGCCTGGAAGGATAGTAATAAAAACATAAGCATAAACCGAAAAAAATAATACTTGGAATATTGAATTAAATGCAACGAGTCCCGCTGCATATTCAGTATCACCTTTTGCGAGTTCGTTCCAAACAATTACCATTGCTATGCATCTTGCTAAACCAATCATTA
>CAYUZZ010000359.1:0-927 GCA_964449505.1 uncultured Hyphomicrobiales bacterium
CCCCCATTAAAGAAGAATTAATCAGATAGTTTAATTCTTCGATAATCTTATTAGTATTCAACTTAACCAAATCAACCATTTCATTTGCAATTTCTTGTTTACCGGGGAATTTCTTAAGTTGCAGTTCAAGATTTCCTTTTCCGTACTCGCCAACAACCTTCAAAATATCCATAGTAGAGTCGATATGATAATGGACAGCACGATTAACACCCTCGCCCATTATTCTGTATATACCGCTAAATTTGGGGAAATCAAAGTTATAATCAATATCCCCGTTTATTTGTGTATCGTAGAAATTCTCCATTTCAATTACAAAATTGGTTAGATTATCAATCAATCCATTCAGGTTTTGTTTTAATTCATTAAAATCACCCTTATAAACATCACTAATTCTATTTGGCATGTCGCCCTGAGCTAACTTGCTTATATAATCGGCTGCGATTCCTAATGGGTTTACAATATTATCAAGCATATTGTTAATCCCAACAGCTATCTTGTTATATTCACCAGTAATGTTTGTAGTATCTATTCTTGTCTTTAGAACGCCCAGAGTAATGTTCTCCACTGTTTCTTGTAACGAAGTCTCGAAGTTTAGCTGATTGGTAATATTTTCCCATTGAACCACATAGCCAAGTCTTTGCCCATCATCATTATTCATAGCATTAATTTTCAGTTTAAATTTTTCGTTGCCAAGACTGATAATTGCAATATGAGGTTGATTGCCTAATCGTGACAATAATTCACGATTGTGGGCAGGTGTTTTATGGAACTGGTCTATATTGGACCCTACCACACTTTTCACACTAAAAGTTGGGTAGCTTCTTTGAATTTCTGATTCAAATTTAGTAAGCAATTCAAATTCATTTTTATTGATAAAGTTAATTATTCCCTTGTCATCTGCTATCATTAGATTATTACCTATATCCA
>CAYUZZ010000359.1:937-3189 GCA_964449505.1 uncultured Hyphomicrobiales bacterium
CCCCCTTTCCGTCCACACACGACGCCTTACACCTATATCCATCATATTTTGGTTCGATGCAAGATTCTGATTAATACCAGCAATTATATTTTTGAATTCACCATTATATTTATGTGTATTGGCACGATATTGTAGGCAGCCGCCCTTACTTTTCTGATTAACAATATTAATTTCTTCTATTACCATCTTCAGGTTATCAATTAATTTTTTCATACTTATCATAAGTACATCGTTAGTCGAACGTTCAACAGGAAGGAACGACATATCTCCGTTTGCAATTTTCAACAAATCACTTGCAGAGTTATTAGTGCTATTTATCAGTAAATTGATGTTATTCTTAATTTCGTTAAAATCACCCTTATATTCATCATTTATCAAAGGAGGAATGTCGCCCTTGCTGATTCTGTCTACATATTCTGCCGTGATATTCAAGGGTTTAATTACAGCATCCAAAGTGCTATTGATTCCGAGTACTATTTCTTTATATTTGCCCTTAAACATACTTGCTTCAGCTCTATAATCGAGCTTACCTGCAATAGCATTCTCAGTAGAAAGATTCAATTGATTAACAAGTAATTCGATGGTTTTCGACATTTTGTCCATAGCCTTTAGTAGAAGCCCTGTTTCGTCTTTTGCTTTGCTGTCAAAGTCAATATCGAGATCACCTTCCGATATTTTATTAGCTGCTTCGATAGCTAATTTGAGTGGTTTTGTGATACTTTTAATTAAGACATATAAAATAATAGTACCTAATATAAGTGCAAGTAATAACACTATATACTGTGAAGTATTTGCGGAGTTGATTATTAAATGAGAATTTTCCTCAGTTTGTTTAAATACCTTGGTTTCATAAGCCAAAATCTCGTATAATTTACTCGAAAAAGTATCCAGCAAAACTTCAGTTTCATCAAAGTAATAATTTATGGCTTCGGCAATCTTTCTCTCCTTGTATAAAGATAACATCTTGTTTCTGCTCTGGAGGTAGTTGCTTTGGGCTTCGGTAATCTCTTTCAGGAGTGTTTTTTCTGTTTCGGTCTCGGCATAATTTCTTATGGAATCTAAATTAGAATTAACTTTTATTTTATTTTTTCCCAGATTTGTCAAATCATCTGAAATATTATCATTTTGTCTTATAAGAATATTCCTGGTAATCTTGGCGTTCAAATTGAGATAATCAATTACATTGTTAGCCCAAACTGTTTTTGGATAACTCTCAACAGTTAGAGATTTGACCATTTCGTCAAGTTTAGAATAATTATTAATTGCAATTATATTAATTATCACAACAATAATACCTGCAATTGCAAAGCTCAGAGTAATTTTAGTTCCTAATTTCATAATAGCCCTCTAAATATAACCTTAATATTTCAACAAACTTATTTACAATTTCACAATTCTAATTCATACCATCTATCATACTTTAAAGTTATCATACATTTTTTTTAATAACTGCAAATCTTCCCATGCGGGTTTTTTCCATGCAGGGTTACGTAGCAATGCCGCCGGATGATAACTTATCAGCAATTTTATGCCCCTGTAATCCATTACGGTGCCTCTAATCTCGCTCATTTTATAATCTTTTTTTAGCAAAGAACTAACGGCAGTCAGTCCAAGTACCAATATTAACTTGGGTTTGATTATTTCAATTTGTTTCTGAAGATATGGCTCGCATTCCCTGATTTCATCTGCGGAAGGTCTTCTATTATTTGGAGGTCGGCATTTTAAAATATTGGCTATAAATACATCGTCGCGTTGCAGTTCGATTGCTTCAAGCATCTTGGTAAGCAACTGCCCAGCACGCCCTACAAATGGCTCCCCTTGGTCATCTTCATCAGCACCTGGAGCCTCGCCAATTATCATTATTTCTGCCTTGTGATTACCCTTACCAAATACAAAATTTTTACGTGAATTGCCCAATTCACATTCTTTGCAATTAGAAATACAATTCATCAATTCATCAATATTTTGGCTATTGTACCAATTTAAATCTACAGTTGAGGCACTTTTCTTCAAAAATATTTTTTCCAAAATTACTTTATGATCTTTCTCAATTATATTTCGTTTATTATTCATTGAAGAAAAATTATCATATATATTGTTGAAATCGAAATTATCATGAAAGATTTGCTCTCCAAACTGCTCTCTTTGGAATTCAAACCAATTTCTTAAATCATTAAGCATATAAAATTTTATTTTTTTAGTAAAGTATTGTATCAAATATAATGAATTTACGTCTAATAATAATAAATAAG
>CAYUZZ010000360.1:0-3185 GCA_964449505.1 uncultured Hyphomicrobiales bacterium
ATTATCGTTGGTTTTATATTTAATTTTATATTTTAAATAAATTTATATTCGGAGGTATAATTTTATGATCAGTAAATTAATTTTAGCATCAGTCTTAATTTTATTCAGCATTATAAACATGCAATCAAAAGAACCAAACGTTCAAATAAAACTAAAATATTTCCATGCTACTTTGCGCTGTCATGGTTGCATTGTAATTGAAGATAATATTAATAATAGCCTTAATTCGATTTATGAAAATGAATTAAAAGACTCAACAATTGTTTTCAATTCATTAGATTTTCTGGAAGATGAAAATCAACACTTTCAAGATGATTACAAATTTGATTCACAGACCTTAATACTAAGCAAATTTGTAAATGGCAAAGAAGTGAAATGGAAAAATCTTGATAAAATATGGGATTATTCCGGTGATTACGAAAAATTTCTTAAGTATATTAAAAATGAAGTAGATAAATTTTTATTAAAATAATTTGAGGTGAGTATAATGAATATCAAAATTTTGGGAACAGGTTGCTCTAAATGTATTGCTCTTGAAAAAAAAGTCCGAGAAATAGTTGAAGACAACAGCATAAATGCAGAAATAGAGAAAGTAACTGATTTACAGAAAATTATGAGCTATGGAATTCTAATGACGCCTGGTTTGATAATTAATGAGAAAGTAAAAAGTTTTGGTTCGATACCAAAGGAAAGTCAAATTTTAGATTGGTTAAAGGAGGCTAATTAATATGAAAAATTTAGCTGGAATTATGGCATTAATTTTCCTATTGTTTGCTCTTTCTAATAACATTAATGCTCAGGACAAAAAACCAAAAATTACTTTTATTGAGTTAGGTTCTGTTAATTGCATACCTTGCAAAAAAATGCAACCTATTATGAGATCATTAGAAAAAAAATATGGAAGTGAATTGAAAGTTATTTTTCATGATGTCAATGCTGATAGATCGAAAGTTGACCAATATAAAATTAAATTAATACCAACACAGGTTTTTTTAGACCACAATGGAAAAGAAATTACACGTCACGAAGGATTTTATCCAGAAAAAGATATTGACAAATTTTTGCAATCCAAAGGTCTAAAAATCAAAGAATAGGTAAAATAATATGATTGAAAGTATATTTAACACCCTTTATGATTTATTGTATGGGAATTTTTGGTTAGCGACTTTTTCTGCATTTGTATGGGGACTACTAAGTATTATTCTTAGTCCCTGTAATCTGTCGAGTATCCCGTTAGTGATAGGTTTCTTAAGTTCTCAGGGTAAGATTTCTTTCCGTAGAACTTTCAATTTATCGCTAGTTTTTGCTGGAGGAATTTTGATAACAATTGCCATAATTGGTGCTATTACGCTCGCTATGGGAAGACTGATGGGCGATGTTGGAACAATTGGAAATTATATTGTTGCAATTGTATTCTTTGTTGTCGGATTATATATGCTCGATATTATTAAATTACCATGGGATGGAGCAAACGTAAGTGGCACAAAGTTTACTGGCCTGACGGCAGCTCTGGTTCTTGGTCTGATATTTGGAATTGGTTTGGGACCCTGTACATTTGCCTTTATGGCACCAATTCTTGGGGTTGTGTTTCAAGTTTCTTCAAACGATATAATTCTAGCAGCTTCTCTATTAATTTCCTTTGCTTTGGGGCATATATTCGTAATCGTATTGGCTGGTACTTTATCACAACAAGTTCAAAAATATCTTAATTGGACAGAAAGTTCCAAAACAAGCCTTTATGTAAAAAAGATATGTGGAGTATTAGTAATTTTGGGTGGTATTTACTTAATTTACAATACAATGTAAATTTTAAGATTTTGTATGAAACAATGAATGTAATTTAAATAAATTCAATTTAAAAAAAATATGATTAACCACAAAGTCAATCATATTTTTTTTATGCAAAACCATTAGACGTACTACTTTTCTATAATTTGTCTTGTTAATTTAGTTACTTTAAACGAACATTACCATATTGGTCCTTAGTTAAATCCACTTTTTTGGTGATTGTGTCCCCAATTGAAGTTATTGTTGACAATATGTAAGTGCCTACTGATAATTTAACTTGTGCTGGTTTATCTAATTCCTTAGGTACACAAAGTATAGTTTTGCCATTTTGGTCTTTAATTTCAAAAGAATCATAAAGCTTTCTATAAACTCCATCATCATAGATTTCCGTATAATTTGTTTCAACTTCGATAATACTTTTACCTGACGAATCAACAGCTGGCTCTGCTTTTATTCGGGAATTTAATCCAAATAAAATAAATAATCCTAAAATTACAATTGCAAGTTTCATAACTATTTTATTTAATTTTTTGATAATGGTGCAAATTTACAACCTAAATGTTAAGTAAATTTAAAGTATATGTTAAGAATTAATTAAATATTGTAATCCCAAGCAATACAAACACTCAAATTATCAATCCAATTTCCTAAAAATTTGTTTTTCTTTTTTTAAAATTATATGAAAGTATAAGTAATTGCAAATTGTGTTTAGGTTGACATTGGTTCAAGATGTTGTTAATGAATTTTGCTAATCAAATTCAGAGTTGTAGTATGCAATTTTTTATAAAGTATTAGAAGATTTTATACTGGTTAAAAGTATGGTAGAAGTCGAAAACATTAGATTAGCAAGTAGAGAAGAAGTATTTGCCGTAATGGAGACAAATAATTAATGAAGGTTTAATTTAGAAATAAATTCTATTATGCACTATTGTGTATAGAAAGGAAAAAGATTTTTGAATACTAATTCGAAAAGTTTGTTTGCTAATATTAAAAAATAACTTTGGTGAATTGCTTTTATCATTAGAATTGAGGGGAAATCTTGATAATCAGTGATTTTAGTTTTAATATCTGGATATCACAAATTTAAACTACAAACAATGTTATCAAGCAAATCTGGATTTGATTACTAATATATGATTATCTTCGTCTTAGACTTTTGTTTAAAATTACACACTGAAAAGTAAACTCATGCTTAATGTTCAAAATATATCCATTCATTTTGGTGGTCGTTTTTTGTTTGATAATGTTTCAATTTCAATTGGCGACAATGATAGAATCGGATTGATTGGTCGCAATGGTGCTGGCAAATCAACAATGTTAAAACTCATCTATGGATTGGAGTAACCTGAAAGTGGTAAAATTTCTGCCCCCAACAATTACAAAATGGGGTATTTGCC
>CAYUZZ010000361.1:0-3175 GCA_964449505.1 uncultured Hyphomicrobiales bacterium
TTCGGACGAAATGACAGCCAAGAGGCTGGGAGAAATAGAAGCTGAATTATTGATATTAAAAAGACAGTATTCTGACCTTAAGGAAAAATGGCAGCAAGAAAAAATTGTAATACATCAAATACAATCAAGCAAAGCTAAGATAGAGCAACTAAAATCTGAAGCTGATAATTTCGAAAAAGCAGGAGAACTTGCTAAAGTAGCGGAAATAAGATATGGTAAAATTCTTGCTCAGGAGAACATAGTAAAAAATGCAAATGCTAAATTATCATTAATACAACAAAATGGCAAATTACTTAAAGAAGAGGTAAATGCTGAGGATATTGCAGAAGTTGTTTCTAAATGGACTGGTATTCCCGTCAGTAAAATGTTAGAAACTGAGAAGGTAAAATTACTAAATATGGAAGATAGAATTCACGAACGCGTAGTGAGCCAGGATGAAGCTGTAAGTGCAGTTTCTAATGCCATCAGAAGGTCTCGGGCAGGTTTGCAAGACGAAAATCGTCCTATTGGTTCTTTTATTTTTCTGGGTTCAACTGGTATTGGAAAAACCGAAATGGCAAAGGCTCTTGCAGAATTTCTTTTTGATGATGAACAGGCTATTGTGCGTATTGATATGAGCGAATATACAGAAAAGTTTAGCGTTTCACGTATGATTGGTGCGCCTCCTGGTTATGTTGGGTACGAAGAAGGCGGTCAATTGACCGAAGCTGTACGCAGACGTCCATACTCTGTAATTTTACTTGACGAAATGGAAAAAGCACATCCCGAAGTTTTTAATATATTGTTGCAAGTACTTGATGATGGAAGGTTAACAGATGGTAAAGGCAGAGTGGTTGATTTCAGAAATACCATTATAATTATGACTTCAAATTTGGGTACCGAATATATCAATGAAATTTTGATTGATTTAAATGATGATAACCGGGAAGAGTTAATAAATACAATTAAGATAAAAATCATTGATTTACTACAAAAAAAATTAAGACCCGAATTTTTGAATAGAATTGATGAAATTGTGCTTTTTAAACCTCTTACTGCTAAAGAAATACGGAAAATTGCCGAACTACAAATAGATAGATTGAAAAATAAGTTAAAAAGTAGTAATATCGAACTAATTGTTACTGATGATGCAGTAGATTGGTTAACAAAGCTTGGATACGACAATCAATATGGGGCACGCCCACTAAAAAGGGTTCTTCAGAAACACATTGCAGACCCGTTAAGTGTGAAACTACTTTCAGGTCAGTTTGTTTATGGCGATTCTATAAAGATTGATTGTTGTGGCAATGGAGAATTTATTTTTTCGAAGATTAATTAGAATTATTTAGACAATTTGATTAATTTTACATTTTACATCATAGCAAATTATAGGGATTAGATTGATGTGTAGATTTTATTTGATTATTATTTCAATTGCGATAACGTTGATTGCTTGTGCATCGAACCAACCCTCACAAATTACAATCAAGTCATTTAAAGGTTTTTCTGAAGTTTCTGCAGGCAAAAGTACTGATATAAATTGGGAATTCGAAAATTGTAATAGAGTAAGAATTGAGAACTTGAAACGTAATTATAACGCAATTGATAGTATTCATTATACTCCCGAATCATCTACCATTCTCAATTTCATTGCCATGAACGAAACTGACACACTTAGGTTGAAATGGAGAGTTGATTATAAGGATTTAAACGAAAACATCAAAACAGGCCCTGAAAGGAAGCATTCCGAAATTAATCAACCATCTTACATAGAATCCGAGTTTTTTACAAGTCTTATTCCTGCTGGAATTAGCCCTGGTATCAATAAATTGAAGGTTGTAAAAATTGACAGGAACGAGAATAATGATAGTTTAATTTTAAGATTACTGGTCCTGGATGATTTTGGTAATTTGATAACTGGATTATCTGAGCAAAGAAAGGGTGATTTGGAACTGAATGCCTCCTTAAAATGTTCAAATGAAGAAGTAAAATTTCATTATAACAAAATCACTGAAGTTGCTTATGACTCATTAAAATTTATTGACATGGCAATATGTCTTGACAACAGTGCAATTGCTGGGGATTATTATCCTATTTTTGATGAGATTAAATCATTTTCCAAGAATATTAATCCAGATGATAGAATTCATTTTAGAACTTTTAATCAAAATCTTCTTACAAATGTTTTATTGCAAGATGCCTCTCAATTTTCAAAATTTATAAAGGATTTGAGAATTGAAAAAGCAAACGGGTTAAGTTCAATTTACAAAAACATGTACAGTGCTATCAGTTATCTTAATTCATCAGGAGGTTCAAGAGAACAGCTTATGATTCTGATAGCTTATAGTTCCGATAATTCTTCCTTAGTGTACGATCGGAATGATGTAGTTGAGCTGGCATCGAGATATAGCATACCTATTTATGTTATTGGAATTGGCACTGCGGTTGATTCATACTCATTCAAATATTTGACCGAAATGACAGGTGGGAAATATTACCAAGTTGAAGACAAAGACATATCCAATTTGGTACAGATTTTATCTGAAATTAATTTTTCTCAAAAGGCATATTACAAGGCTTCAATTCCATTTCCCTCAAAAATCCAAAAAATGGATAATTTTTCTAATGTTGCTATATCACTTGCTCTAAAAGGAAAAATCGTTACAGATAGCACCAGAATCAGGCAAGTAAAAGAAAGACAGTTTTTCAGATACCAATCAGTTGCAGCCTTCGATTTCAAAGATACATTATCTGGTACACAGTTTAAAGAAACCATAACTTCTTTGTCGCTTATTTTAAAAAATAATCAGGATAAGGTCATTGAATTAATTGGTAACTCCGGTATTGAAGGAACTCCAGAGGAGACTTATTCTTTGGGCTTAAAACGGGCACAGTCTATCAGAAGATTGTTGATTGACAATGGTGTATCGGCAAATCAAATTAGAATTCGGTCCGATGGTTCTAATAATCCAATTTATTTCCTACAAGAAAGCACATGGATGCAATATTACAATCGAAGGGTTGAACTAAGATGGTTAGACCCAGATTTAATGCCATTCGAGTTAATTGGGCAGTCGTTCGACAGCGAAGCGGAAGCACTCGTAAACGTTGAATTATGGGAAGATAAAGGTTACAGAGCCTATTATGAAAGATACTTGCAAAATTATATTCCAATTTATCGAGCAAAAATATGGGG
>CAYUZZ010000362.1:0-3175 GCA_964449505.1 uncultured Hyphomicrobiales bacterium
CTTCTTCTGATGGTGGAGAAATTTGTAATCATACCTCCCAACCAACGTTCGCAAACATAATTTACTTCAGCTCTTTTTGATTGAACTTCAATCACAATTTTTGCCTGTGATTTAGTACCAACCATCATGATATTTCTGCCAGTTGAAGTAATTTCTAAAGCTGCTTGACGAGCTATTTCCAAGAGTACTTGGGTTTTACGTAAATCAATAATATGTATCCCATTACGCTCCATAAATATATATTGAGCCATTTTGGGATTCCAACGGCGGGTCATGTGACCGAAATGAGCACCAGATTCGAGTAGTGCTTCGAGAGAAACTAAATGTTCCATATAAAAACTCCTAATTTAATTGTGTTATTTCACCTGCAAACATCATTCTTACTGCTTAGCTAAGCCACACACAATAAGTCCGTTTACATGCATTATAAATTTTCAAAAAAATTCCCGCTAATGCGGGATATATTTTAACGTTTCGAGAACTGGAAGCGTTTACGAGCTTTTTTCTGACCGTATTTTTTACGTTCAACCATTCTTGGGTCACGAGTCAAAAATCCACTTTGGCGAAGTTTTGATTTTAATTCTTCATCATAATCAAGTAAGGCACGTGCAATACCTAAACGAATAGCACCTGTCTGACCATTGTATCCACCACCTCTTACAATTATCGCAATATCAAATTTTCCTAAAAGTTCAAAATTTGATAATGGTCGTAAAGCTTCGTTACGATTTAATTCTACCGGGAAATAATTATCAAGTTCCCTATCATTTATTTCGATTTTTCCGGTTCCTGGGGTAAGTAATCTTACCTGAGCAATAGATGTTTTTCTTCTTCCTGTTGCTGAATAAACCTTCATTAACTTCCTCTAAAATTTATTATTTATATTTCAATTCAAAATCTTTTGGTTGCTGAGCTACATGAGGATGCTCGGCACCGGAATAAACTTTTAATTTCTTAATTATCTGTCTTCCCAATCTGTTCTTTGGTAACATTCCCTTTACGGAATGTTCAATTATTTTTTCAGGATTTGTGTTAATTAAGTCTTTGAATTTTTCAATTTTTACGCCACCTGGATATCCAGAATGACTGAAATATTCTTTCATTTCAGTTCTCTTACCTTCCAATTTGACTTTATGGGCATTAATAACAATTACAAAATCACCCGTATCTACATGTGAGGTAAATATTGCCTTATGCTTGCCGCGTAGCAATGTTGCAACTTGAGTTGATAGTCTTCCAACCGTCATGTCACTTGCATCCACTACCCACCACTCTCTTTGTACATCCTCTTTTCTGAATGACTTCGTAAACTTTGCTGATGGTTCCACCTAATTTCTCCGATTATAATCTATTACAATTAATACAGTTTGCAAAAATATCACTTTTTTTTATCATTGCCAAACAATTATTTATTTTCTTTGATTTTTTTTATTTAGATTTTATTCGTTAATTTTGTAGATTAAAATTTTTGGATTAGCGGGGGGTGATTATTTTAGGGAATGAACTAAGATACACCCCACATTAAATTCTTTTTTAAGGTTTGGGTGGGTGGGGAGTTAGGTTAATTTATGTTATTTATAGGTGAAATTTCGGCATTAGTAGCGGCTTTTCTGTGGTCGAATTCCTCGATTGTATTTACTGCTGCTGCTATCAGGATTGGTTCAATTCAGTTGAATATAGATAGAATGTTGCTTGCAGCATTTTATTTGATTATTGTGATATTGATATTTCAAATAGATATTAGCTTATCTTTTTCACAATTTTTTCTGCTAGCTGTTAGTGGTATTATTGGTTTGATTATTGGTGATACTGCAATTTTTAAATCATTTGCCGAAATTGGACCTCGCTTTACTATGCTTTTCTATTCATTAAATCCTGCAATTGCGGCTTTATTTAGTTGGATTATTCTTGATGAAAAATTATCAAGGAATGGCATCATTGGGATGTTTATTACTATTGTTGGTATTGCTATCGTCGCTTTGGCTAAAAAGGATAATGGAAGTAAATTTAGCATTAATTCGAAGGGAGTTTTTTATGGAATTATGTCGGCTGTTGGTCAAGGTGTTGGATTAGTTTTCGCTAAAATGGCTTATTCCTATGGTAACCTTCATAGTTTAACGGCAACTGTTGTAAGAATATCAAGCTCTGTCATCGTTATGCTCATTATTTCTTTAATCATTAAAAGATATAATAATCCTATTAAGCTTTATAGAAATGATGTTAAATCGTTCAAATTAGTTGCTTTGGGTTCTGTTATTGGTCCTTTTTTGGGGATTACTCTCAGCTTTGTAGCATTGGAACATACTTCTGTGGGTATTGCAGCTACTCTTATGTCCACCACTCCAATTATGTTGATTCCTCTTTCAAAATATTATTACAAGGAAAACATCCATATATCATCGATTGTTGGAACAGTAATAGCTGTATTGGGTATTGCTCTTTTATTTTTAGTTTAACTTATGGTATTTATATGAAATTCTTATTCTTTTTTTGGCTCCTTTTAATTTATTCTTTGCAGATAGCATATTCCGAGATACCAGAAATTATGCGTATTGATGCTCAAAAAATTGCACCGGAATTTGATTTTGTTCCTTGTGGGCATTCTAATTATAAGACTAACTTCAATGAAAAACTCCAAGTATCAATTAATGATTCTTACGATGTTTTAGAATATAATTTATATCTTGATTGGTCGGTAGCCCTTTCCGGTAAACCAGATACTATCGTCAGCCATCATTATAATGGAATTCAGAATATTAAAATCAAGTCTATGAAAAGTAAATTATCACAAATCAGCCTTGACGCTGGCTTTTTTCAGATTAACAACGTTTCGCTAAATGGAAAAGTCTTGAATAATTTCACTCAACCAGCAGATTTTAGGTTTCTCGTTACTTTTCCTGAACCATTAGATTCGAATGAGATATTTAATTTAACTATTGATTATACAAATATTTCAAATGAGAATATTGGATTCTATATTTTCCCTAAAGGTGAAATTCCTTGGGGTGATGGTACAGTCAATAATTTAGAAAAATTAGCATGCACATTTTCGGAACCTGAACTTGCTAGATTTTGGATGCCGTGCAATGATACACCAAACGACAAGGCATTTTCTTCTATTTCAATTAAAGTGCCATCTGCTGTACTTGCTGTTCCTCCCTCGTACAATTGCCAG
>CAYUZZ010000363.1:0-3160 GCA_964449505.1 uncultured Hyphomicrobiales bacterium
AAAAATACTTGACTATATCACGGATAATTGTCTTCGGTGCGATTTTTGCCGTAATATCTATCGTTTCCTTAGTACCAAAATTCATTAATTTGCCATTAGAATCTGTCGAACTCAATTTTGGTTCCATCATTCAAGGGTCCTTGGCATTTTTTATACCTGTGCTTGTACTATTTTTTACAGGTGCAATTGTGGCAGGCGATGTAAGGAGTTTTTATTTACGTACAATTCTTGCTCGCCCTATATTGAAATACGAGTATTTAGCTTCCAAATATTTTTTCGCTTTAATCAATTTATTAGTAGGGTCTGTATTTTTTGCGATTATTCCAGCAATATTTATGGGCTTGTTTTATGAATCCCCAATGAAATTTGACTTTTTCATATCATTACTAACCTACATTCTTTATATTGCCGAAGGTTCACTGTTTATCTCTATATCTATTTGGATTTCAACACTTTTACGAGGATATACAAATATTTTTATATTAGCTATATGGATATTTTTAGAGGCATCACTTAACAATGGGGTTATGAACAGTTTTGTTTCCTACAATGTGGGACTTGCCATCTTTGCCGATTTCTTCTTTCCAGGAGGATTCAGCGAAGCATCCAAACTGATTGAAAGCGGTGGAATACTATTTTACGAGAGTTTGATGTGGGGATTGGCAGCATTGGCATTTTTTGTTGCACTTAGCTTTTATCAAATAACCAAAATTAAAATTGATGTAAATTCGGATTAATATGAATCAAAATTCTTTAAACATATTTAAAATCACAAGCTTGGTATTTATTGCAAGCCTTGTAATTGCAATAATTCTATTCCTAATTCCCAAAGCAGGACTGATAAATGGTATCAAATACCAAGATGCACTGAAGCAAGCAAAAGAGCAAAATAAACCTATACTGATTACCACATACAGTAAATGGGAAAAAAAGCAGAAAATGAGTAATCAAATCATTTTTTCTGATAAAGAATTAGTTAAGTATTTAGACAGTAATTTATTGGCTGTGATTTTGGATACCGATGTGGAAAAAGATATGAAAATCATTAACCAATATGGTATCAATACTGGCTATTCGTTGATGGCAGACAAAACAGGAAAACCTATATCTTTCCTTGTAAATTCTATCAATCCCATAGAATTTAAAATATTTTTGGGGGAGATAATGAAGATGCCATTTTTTGAGTGGAAAACATTTGAAGAATCAATCATTGCCACTAAGCAAACCAATAAGCCTACTATTTGTTTTGTAACTTCCTACATCAATGATAATTTGAAAGTTGCAGAAATATTGAAAGTAAATAATAATTTAAATTATATTGATATGAATTTCTATCCTGTTCTATTATTTGCAAAATATAAAGCCGACTATGAAATATCACGTCAAGTATTAGGTTTTGATGACCCTATGATTAAAAGCATAAAAGCATCATTTTCGGAGGAATTGAGTAGCAAAAGCAAATTCGAATTTATTCAATCAGGTGAAATTAAAATAGTGATTATTGGAACCGATAAAAAAGTGCTTGGACAAACAATTATAGATGAAAGTTTCGAAAAAAATAAAAATATTCAGGAGTTAATCGAAAAGACTTTGTACAAAGGGGAGCAAGTAAAGTAATGTTTAAAAGCGTTAGAAGAATTCATTTTGTGGGTATTGGTGGTATAGGAATGAGCGGTATTGCCGAAATTCTGCTGAGCGAAGGGTTTGAAGTAAGTGGCTCGGATATGTCCTATTCCCAAAATACCGAAGCTATATCCAAGGCTGGAGCAACAGTGGTTATTGGGCATAAAGCAGAAAATATAGATAATGCAGAAGTAGTGGTATATTCCAGTGCTGTCAATATAAATGATAATCCCGAAACACAGGCAGCCATCGAAAAAGGAATCCCCCTGATAAGGCGTGCAGAGATGCTTGCCGAAGTTTCCAGATTGAAATACTGTCTTGCAATATCGGGAACTCACGGAAAAACTACCACAACTTCAATGTTAGGTTTTGTGCTGATTAATGCTGGAATAGACCCCACTGTAATAGTTGGTGGACGACTTCGCGATTTTGGTGGTACAAATGCCAGACTGGGCAACGGCGAATGGACAATAGTCGAAGCTGATGAATATGACCGTAGTTTCCTGCAATTATTACCAACCATTGCTGTGGTGAATAATATAGAAGCCGAGCATTTAGATATATACAAAGATTATGATGATATACTTAGTACTTTCACTGAATTTGCCAATAAGGTACCATTCTATGGTTTTGTGGCGATGGGACTCGATGACAAAGGTGTTAGAACTATTTTGAGAAATGTCAATAAAAAAATTGTAACATTTGGATTAAATAAAAATGCCGATTACCGTGCCGAAAACATTCAACAGGAATCAATGTCCATACGGTGCCAGGTATATGAATTTGATGAATTATTGGGTGATTTGGAAATAAATATTCCAGGAATCCATAATCTAAAAAATGCCCTTGCAACCATTGCCGTTGCCCGTAAAATGGATATTGACAATGAAGTGATATTCGAGTCACTTCGGAAATTCAAAGGTGTTTACAGAAGGTTTGATATACATGGCGAACAAGATGGAGTGCTGGTAGTAGATGATTATGCCCATCATCCCACAGAAGTAAAATCTGCACTGTTGGCTGCCGCCGGATTCAACAGAAGAATTGTTGCTGCCTTCCAACCCCATACCTTTAGCAGAACACAAGCACTTTATAAAGACTTTGCACAATCATTTGACGAAGCCGATGTATTGATTGTAACAGATGTGTACCCAGCCCGCGAAAAACCTATCGAGGGAATTTCAGGCAAAATGATTGCCGACGAAGCTATTGCACTGGGACACAAGAATGTGATTTATATTCCTACAGTACAACAACTAAAAGAAGATATTAAAAGTATTCTCAAAGAGGGCGATTTGTTCATCACAATTGGTGCTGGAAATATATGTGATGTGGCAGATTATATAAAAATGTAACTTATATTTAAACTTATTCGTTTTAACGTTATCGAGTTGTGAAATTTTAGTAAAATTATATAATGGATGTTTCAAAAATGATTAACAATAGAATTGTTTTAACTGTTTTAATGCTTCTATATACTCCCTTTGCATTGATGGGACAGCAGAAGGGAAGTGCGGTTAACGATAATCCGGTAATT
>CAYUZZ010000364.1:0-3159 GCA_964449505.1 uncultured Hyphomicrobiales bacterium
TCTGCTAAAGAATCTAAAATTTTTACACTGTTTATGTTTATAAACGGATCTTCAAATTGATTCACTGCTTAATCCTACTAAATATATAAAGCATTTCTATTCCAATTTGTTCAAATCTTTCAGAATATTTTTGCGTTTCAAAATCAGTATCATCAAATTCTTTTGGATCGTTATATTTAACAGGAAATCTTGCTTCAGCACCTAAAACTAATGGACAATTTACGTCCGCATCTGAGCATGTCATAATTGCAGCAAAATTATTTTGAGGATTAAATTTATCGTTATAAACTTTTGAAAAGCAAGTAATTGGCTCTTTTTCATCCGAAAAATGGACTAAATATATTGGATTTTCCGATTCATCTTTTTGTTCCACTTTAAAACCATAATTTTGTACAGTTTTTACAGCTCTTGGATTAAATGCAGTAGCTTCGGTTCCACCAGAAAAACAATTTATGTTTGGAATGTTAAAATACTCCGCCTCTGTTTTAGCCCAAATTTGACTTATTGTACTTCTTCTTGAATTATGAGTACAAATAAAAATAAGATTTACAATCGTTCCATTATTTGTTTTTTGGGAAATATACTCAGCAAAGCTATTTAGCAAAATTTTCTTTATTCACTAATTGTAAAACTTGCTTTTAATAACTTTGATATTTCGTTTTTTACTGATTCATATATAGTCATTTACTTTTTCTTAAAATTTTTAAAAGTTTGTTAACAAATAAATTCCACCAAGAATTACTAAAATTCCACAAATTCGTTTAATCCACAAAATTACTTTCGATTCTTCAGTCCAATTCAAATATTTTTGAACTTTCCCGGCAAGTGTTCCAGCACCAACAATAACGGTACAATGCCCAATGCCGAAAGCCAACAAAAACATAATTGCTAGAAAATAATTGGTTTGAGCTGTTTGAAACACAACTCCAAGAACAGGTGCCATGTATGCAAACGTGCAAGGACCAAGTGCAATGCCAAAAAGTAAACCTAGTATTAAAGCTGCAAGTAAACCCTTTGCTTTGGTTTGCTTTAATCCAGCACTATTCCAATCAATTTTGATTATGTCGAGCAAATATAATCCAACAAGAAAAAATATAGCAGCTACAAAGTAGTTACCATAAACGCCAACATCTCCCATCAATCTGCCTAACGATGCGGTTATAACACCAATCAATGCAATTGTTATTAAAATACCAATAGAAAAAACTAACGCTATTTTAAAAGTTCTGCCTACCGACATTTTCCCTTGGGTACTTATAAAACCTATTACAAGTGGTATACTTGATAGATGACAAGGGGAGAGAAGTATTGATAATATTCCCCAAACAAATGAAGCAAGAAGTGCAATCCAAGTTGCACCTAACATTGCATCGTAAAGTGTATTAAATAAACTTTCTATCATTTTAATCCTTTACCTTTAATCCTTTGGTTTGCAAGATTTTGTCAATTTCATTTTCTGGATAAAATCCTTCGTGGCGATGGAATTCTTTGCCACTTTCATCCAAAAATACTTGGGTTGGAATAAGTTTAATACCATATTTTTGAGCATACATTTTTTGTTCGGGTTTCCAAACATCATAAAATACTACATCAATTTGTTCACCATATTTTTCTTTAATAGCTTTCATAATTGGTTGCATTTGTTTGCATGGAATGCAATTAACTGAGCCTAACTCAACAAATGTTACTTTTGCTTTCGTATTTAACTTTTTAATTGTACTATTTTCGTCATCTCCATTTTTTGCTACACAAGAAGTCGAAAAGACAAGTAGAAGCACAATGAATTTTGTAATAAGATTTTTCATAATTTTTCCATTTTTTTTGTGATTTTATATTTGGTACTATTTTTAAATTTTTTTGACAAAATCTTTTGCTTTATCACCTCTTAAATATTCAACCAAACCAAGCAAACCAACTGTTAAATATTTGCTTTTAAATCCGTTTAACGTTAAATATTGCCTTGCAATTGAAGCTCTATCCATGTGAGGACAAACAGTAACAATAATTTTATTTTTATCTAATTCCGACAGTCTGTTTGGAAGTTCGTTTAAAGGAATGTTTTTTGAAAAACTTACTCCCCAAGTTTCAACTTCCTCAGTAAATCGGATATCTATTAACTCAGCTTTTTCTTCAATTAGTAAAGCAAGTAACGGCTCAACATCTATTTTCATATCCTTTCTTTCTTGATAATTGAAATTTTTTAGATAATCTGAAAATTCCACGTTTTCACCTTTTGTTGTATTTTGACCCAGAATTGTTGAAAAAGAGATTAAAATGAATAATGTAAAATTATTCACAATTTTCATTCCGTAAACCATTTAAGCAACTGATCTTCTTTTGGTATTATTCCAATAGATTTTACAACTCCATTAACTGATAAACCAGGAGTCATCATAATTCCAGCTTCTATCATTTCGTTTATATCTGTAACATAAAGTACTTCGGCATTAATGTTTTGTTTTTCAACTAATTCCCTAACTTTTCTGTCAAGATTTTTACATTTAGCACAGCCTGAGCCTAATATTTTAATAACCATTTCACTCCTAAATTGATATTTTTAATATTTGCAATTATTTTGTTTGCATTAGTTCATTTATAATGTTGCATCAAATTTGTGTGTCATTTCATTGTTGAAACGACACTGATGAGAAATTGTTTAAGTAATTCCATTGAGTATTTGTTTAATATTCTAATATTACTAATCTAAATTTTTGGTTTCGGTAATTACCGAAATTATTGTATATCAACACAAAATATTATGTCTGTTAACAGTCTTTATTTTTTCTCTATCTATGTCAAGTTGCTTATTATCTCCTATCCAAAAGTCAAACGAAGTTAGTATTGCTGTTATTCGCTCATCTTCAGTATTAAAGTTAATTGAATAATTTATCCATCTGCCATTACGATTTTCTTTTATAAATTTGTTTTTTTTAAGAATACTGAGATGTTGTGAAACCGTTGAATTTGAAAGACCTAAAATTTCTGTAATTTCACAAACACAAAGAGGTGAAATCTGCAGCATTTTTAATATTCTTAATCTGTTGGGGTCAGATAGAGATTTAAATATATTTATTGTTTTGTTCATAATTCCATTTCGTTAACTACCGAAATATAATGAATTGCTTGTTTATTGCAAAATTCTTTTAGTTGTTACATAAT
>CAYUZZ010000365.1:0-3155 GCA_964449505.1 uncultured Hyphomicrobiales bacterium
AATAATCTGAGTGTAATAGCCATAATGCTTGCAATTACAACCGATACAGGACCAAATAATATTCCGCATAAGCTAATCAATACAGAACGACCATCAAAGATTAAACCCGCACCGTAATCCACTGGATTTAACATTCCGATAATAGCTACCGAACCAAACAATATACCCTGATGAGTGCGTTCCATCCATTGATTTTTCCATTTATCGCCAATAAAACCAGATAGTACGCTTAACACTACTAATAGGGCAAGATTATATATCAACTCTACTGTTATCATAAAACACCCATAATTGCAATAGCAAATATATCGAAAAGTTAAGAAAACTTAAATATTAATTTTGTGAGTTCATCAATGTCAATTGGTTTCGTGATACAAGCATCGCACCCTGCAGATAATATAATTGCTTTTTCTTCCTTAAAGGCATAAGCGGTTTGTGCAATTATGGGTACAGCAGGATTTAATGCCTTAATTTGTTTCGTCGCTTCAATACCGTCTAATACCGGCATTCTTATATCCATAAATATCATCAAGATATCGGGATTTTCTTTAAAAAGTTCTACGGCTTGCTTACCGTTGTCAGCTCTCATGACAAAGAATTTATTATTTTCGAGTAATCTGCTGATAAATCTGAAACTTACGTAGTCGTCCTCAACAATTAATACCTTTTTCTTATGAGTGCTTTCTGTGTTCATAATTCTCCCATATATCAACTTATCATTTGTTATGAAATTAAAGGTAAAGTAAAAGAAAAAGTGCTGCCTACTCCTTCTTCACTTTCCACCCATATTTTACCACCATGCTTTTCAACAAATTCCTTGCAAAGGATTAAACCCAATCCAGTACCCTTTTCGCCAGCAGTTCCACGTGTTGATACGTTCTTATCAATTTGGAATAATTTATTAATATTAACAGGACTCATACCCAAACCAGAATCCTTTATATAAACACATAGTCCCTTGTCATTGTAGGCTTCATTCAACCCAACAATAATTTTGCCACCTTCTTTTGAAAATTTAATCGCATTAGATACAAGATTTCTCAGTATAATATTTATCAAGTTGGGGTCAACAATACTAATCGTATCAGTTGGAATCTTGTTTAATAATTCAATGTTTTTTTTGAGAGCCGATAATTGCAAGAAACTTTCGCAATTTTCAGCAAGCATATACAAATTAGTCTCAACGGGGTTGAATTGAATAAGCCCACGTTGCGAGCGACTCCATTCAAGTAAATTATCTAATAACTCATACATCTGCTTTGATGATTCTTTTACAGCACCTAAAAATTCCAATCTTTCTTCATCGGAGAAAGATGAATATTTGTCATAGAGCATTGAAATTATTTCACGATAACTACCTATCGGGTTTTTCAGATCATGGGCAATAATAGAGAAGAACCTGTCCTTGGTGGCATTTAATTCCTTTAATTTATTTTCGCTATGTCTTAAAACTTCCTCTGCCTGTTTGCGTCCAGTAATATCCTTACATAATCCCTCATGATAAAGAATATTCCCGTCAGTGTCCTTAACATAGCGGGCATTATCTTCCAGCCAAATTATATCACCATTTTTACTTTTTAGCCGGTATGTTTCTAATTGATTGGTAAATTCGGAATTTTCTGTGAGAATTTCATCTCTTTCAGATTCGCTAATATATATAGTTGTGGGAATATGTACAGTTTTTAGTTCTTCGAGGCTATCATAACCAAGCATTTTTAACATTGCAGGGTTAGCATCAAGAAAATATCCATCAGGTGTAGATTGATAAAAACCCGTTGGCATAGTGTCAAAAAGTATTCTATATCTTTCTTCACTAACCTTGAGTGCTTCCTCTGCTAATTTACGGTCAGTAATATCAATTTGTATTCCAAAATGTCCTGTAATTTTTCCTTCGCTATCATATAAGCATACATAATCCCCAAAAAAATAAATGGGAGTACCATCAAATTTATACTCTTTAGTTTCATAGTGGCGAATACCATTATCAAATAACTTCGACCAAGCTCTTCTACCTGATTCTAAATCCTTAGAATGAAAATCCATAGGTGTTAAGCCCACGAAATCTTTTTCTTGGGCACCATATTGGTCTAACAAGGCCTGATTTACTTTTGTTATTCTTTGGTTAGCAAAAACATAGTCGAGAATTTTTTCTTTATCAATAGAATCGTTCCATACAATCGGTTTATCAATCATCATAAAAAAGAAACCAGTGGTAGATTGAGTAAAAAAATGATTGAGTATTTTTTCATTCTCCATTAGTGTGATTTCAGTATTTTTACGCTGGCTTATATCTCTTGCAGTAGCAATCAAAACATCTCTATCGAAATATCTTCCCTTGTATGTCCTTACATCTTTTGGAAAAATTTCTCCACTTTTACGCATAGCCCAAAACTCGAATTGAGAAGAAATACCAGTTCTGAAAGTATCAGAATTCATTTTTGATATTTCATCTAAATTATTCCTACCAGCAGCAGCAACTTTTGAGGGATTCAATCCAATGAGTTCACTGCGAGTGCATTTGTACAATCTTGCAGCACCTTCATTAACATCAATGAAAGTTCCTGACTCATCAAGAATATAAATAGCTTCATCCAGAGTATTAAAAATATCTTGGTATGTTTGTTTGGTTTGAAAGAGAATATTCTGGGTTTGCTTCAGCTCATTAATTTCCTTATTGTAAACGTCTTTAAGATATTCATGCTCTTTTCGAAGCTCAATTAATTCCATCAAAAGCTCTTCTTTGGACTTGCTTTTATTATTCATAATAATGACTAATAATTAATAATTATAATTATCTGTTTGATAACATATAAAATTACGATTTTTTAAGTAATTTTCAAAGCGAAATTATTGTAATAAGTGTTTATCAGTGAATAAATTACAAGATAATATCTTTTAAATTGAATTACTTTCAAATTTTATAGAATAAACTACCATATTATTCAATTAAAAAGTGTTCAATCAAAATGTGCTTGGTATCAGGAATAAAGTCCTTAATCTTTATGAAGATAGAATCTGGGTATAGTAGCTTCGAACATAGTGCCATCTCTTCTAATAAATTTGTAAGTGCCCTCCATAGTTCCCCAATTAGTGTCAAGAGGGCAGAAGCTTGTATATGTAAATGATTGTTCGGGCTCTAACTCGGGAAAGTACCC
>CAYUZZ010000366.1:0-3153 GCA_964449505.1 uncultured Hyphomicrobiales bacterium
ATATTTTTTGTTAATAGTTGACGAAGATAAATAAAAATATTGATTTAGGAAAATTATCAAAGAATCTAGCTATATAACTTTAAAGAATTTTATCCACAAAAATAACGGTGGACTAGTTCGGAAATGAGCAAAAAAACATAAGACCACATTCATTCAATTCATCCCGCCATATCGGTATTTCTACCACACTGCAATTTATAGATAAAATTTTGTTGTGTGAAACCATTATTTGCATATTGCTATGGAAATTTAATCTTATATTGATCATAATTTTAAAAACTATTAGAAAAATTTTTGTGACAAACTTACCATTCATCGACATGGAGAATTACTAAGTCGTTCATAACAAGGACTATTAAGATAAACTTAGTGATCCTCGACAGCAGTTAAATGACCTTCCTCATGAAGTGATTTGCAGAAAATAACTATTTTAGCAAAATCATCTTTTTTGTTTCTCTAAATTTATCCATAGTTAAAGTATAATAATAAACGCCGCTTGAAATTTTTTCGCCACTAAAATCAATTTCCTGAATGCCCCTTTTTTTAACACCATTAATTAACGTTGCAATTTCATTTCCCAAAGCATCGTATATTTTTAAATAAACATCATTGTTTGAAGCTGCTTCAGGAATAGTAAATTTAATTTTTGTAATTGGATTAAACGGATTAGGATAATTCTGCTCTAATAAAATATCTGAACTTGATTCAACATTAATTTCGAAAATATCAGAGTATTCAAACCCGCCATCAGAATCTAATTGCATTAATCTAAAAAAATTATTTCCGAAGGCAGGGTTATTATCAACAAAATTATAATATTTTGGAGAATTACTGTTGCCGTGCCCATTTACAAAACCGATTTTTTTCCAATTCTCATATCTGGTGTCTCCAGTTTCACTTCTCTCTATTTCAAATCCATAATTATTTACTTCTGTCGCGGTCTCCCATTCAAGTCTAATAAAATTGTAATATAGGCTGGCTGTAAAACTTACAAGTTCAACAGGCAACGGATCAGAAACAAAGGTTGCAGCAATCGCGTTTGAAAGTTTATTCCAATTGGATTCGGAATCTCTTAAATTATCATACGCCTGTTCAATATGGAAAAATCTTCCGGCATTTGATGACGCACTTTTATTGCATGGATTATCACTTCCATTAATCAATCTGCCCTGTGTGTTTGTTGTTGCAATTAACTCAGTCCATGCCGTATCGATATGTGCGATTTTAAAAGTCAGCATATTATCCTCAATGAGTAAGTTATCTTTTAATGCAGAAAAATAATCTGTAGTTGGCGCATTCACATTTCCGTTACTCATTATTAAATCGGGATCATTTCCATCTTTATTAAAGCCGTGTGGTTGAATAACTATTAGCCCAGAAATACCCGGTTCTAATATCTCTGTCGATTTTTGAAAAGTTCCGTCAACATTGTGAGCAAGATCCGAAATTCTATATGAAGTCCCACCACAGACTGTAGATGTTCCTGCGCAGGTTGTTTCAGTTGTATTGTTGCACCTATAAGTTCCACTAACAATATAAGCTCTAGCCCCAAGATTCTGAAATATTCTTATTCCCTGATATCCGGTATTAGTGTCAAAAAGGGGATGTGGGCATTGAATAAACATTTTTTGTCTTTCGGGCAAAGGGTTATAAACAAAACTTCCCCAGTAATTTGTTGAGGCTGTATTCTTTAAAAGTAGGTAATAAGTTTTTTCGGGCGTTTGGGAAGTATCGGTTAAATTATAAAGAGTTAACCCAAAAGCGTTTGCCTCAGAATTTGCCGTTGAGTAATTCCCAGCAAGTATATCCTGAATTACATTTCCCCAGGATGTTAAATTTGCACCGCTTGGAGTTTGATAATCATTATTATCTGCTGATGCAAGCATCGCGTCAATCAAACTATCAACAATATTTGTTAATGTACCATTCCTATTAACCTGAGCGTAGCTATGGTTAATTATTATAAAAAGTAAAACTAAAATATAATTTTTCATGCTTGCTAAATACTTTTAAGTTGATAATAGATTGAGATTAAATATACTAAACGACAAATAAAGACACAATGTGCTATTTAATAGTTGTTTGTTTTCCTGTTTTAGTAAAAAGCCCAAAATCGTCATGTTGCAAAAATTATATTAATTAGTTCATATCTCAATTTTTGAAACTACATTAAGTGGGCTTGGTTTATGGTTCGTTTATTTTTATCACGCTTAAATACAGATCACCCTTTGTGGATAAAAACTAGTTATTATTATTATAATTTTTTTTAGCAAATTATTATTTTTTGCATACACCAAACCTTCGAGGTTTTTTAGTTTATAAGGGTTGTGTCTTCATAAACAATTATGTATTAGGCAAAACCTCGAAGGTTTTTGTAATTTGCAATTCTATAATTCTTCTTAAGTATGTCGAATATCGCTATTTTAGCAAAAGCATTTTTCTTGACTTCAAAAATCCACCACTTTGCAATTGGTAAAAATAAACCCCACTTGATAAATTGGAAGCATCAAACTTAACTTCGTAATTACCAGCGGCTTGTTTTTCGTTTACCAATGTTGCAACTTCACTTCCAAGTATATCATAAACGACAAGCTTCACGTTTGGCGCCTCACCTTTGCCAGCATTTGGAATTGAATATCTAATCATCGTACTTGGGTTAAATGGATTTGGGTAATTTTGGTTTAATATATATTCACTTGGAATATTATTTTTGCTATCATTTACAGAAAGAATAATCACAATATCGGATTGTAAATCATCAAGATAAATTGCTCCGCTGTTATTTCCAAGCTCAGTTTGTTTAATTACAACACTATTTAACTTAAGCGAATCGCTATTAGTAAAATATGAAGGAACAATACTCTTCAACTTCCAGCCCGTCCAATTTATAGTATCTACCACAATTTTTTCAATTGACGAATTATCGTTAACAAACCAATATTCCAAAACATTTCGCGAATTATCACCATAAATCCAAATACCAAAATCAATATCGGCAGATAATTTAGGAAAGCCATTGTTGGAAGTTCTGCAAACGGCGTCAATTCCTAAAAATTTATATGCAAGTTTACCGGAATATTTGCCATTTTTAAATTTTGCATTACTAATAATAAATTGTGATAATAAATTATCCAATCCAACACTATTTTCTGT
>CAYUZZ010000367.1:0-3142 GCA_964449505.1 uncultured Hyphomicrobiales bacterium
TATTGGTATTCTATCCTTCCTTTTCATGGCTTTATTTTTAAAGGGATGATAACTAAAATTGCAAAGGCAAATCTACCTAAATTTATATAACAATTCGCTTTTATTGCTAATTGAAGGTAAGATCTCACCCTGTAAAATTGGTTTTCCTGGTTTATTAATATCAACTAAAATATAGGAATAACTCATATAATGGAAAAGCCTTCTGAATACTTTTGCATCGGCTACTTTATCGAAGTAAATTACCGAGCATAGTTTATCAGGATTGGTCGGATGATCTATATTGATAAGACAAGTGTAATCATGAATGTTCATCTCGCTGTTCTGTATTTTAATTTTGTTTTGGTCAATTGATAGATAATTGGAAATAGAATTTCTAAGATCATTAATAACAGTGTTGTTGCCATAATTGCCAAGAAGAATAATGGAATTATTATTGATTAAATCTTTAGTTAATTCACCGGATTTGTATGATTTAAATTCAAAACCACTTTCTTTGAGCATATCAATAAATTTAACTGAGTTCTGATAATCGGAATCATTTTCATTAGGTATCACTACAATTGGAATACTGTTTAGAGTTCTGTTGAAGTTGAAGGGTTTTTCCCAATTATACACTTTTCTCAAAAGTTCATAGTCAGGGTCAATTTGTAATTCGATTGCATCATCTGGTTTTTTGATTTTAAAAATATTCGTCGTGTCAGATATAAATACATTTTCTTTGTACTCGGTTTTTTCTGTTCTAATTACAATAGGTACCAATGCTTGAACAACATTTTTGTTCATAATGCTTACTTCGATTGAATCATCTATGGTTCTGACATAATTTAGTTTTAATTCGGGAATATCTTTTTTGGAAATCCAAGAATTGAATATTTTTCGTATAGGATATTTGACTTCAGCTTCTTTTGATTTAGCATCAAATTCACTTGCAAGATTAAACCAAAAAGCCCTTTTCCCTTTATATTTTGTGGCGAAATTCTTCAAAGCTCCAAAAAAAGCATCTTCGCCCATCAATTTCATAACTTCGATGAATATGAATGCACCCTTCTGATAACCAATTGTGGCATCAAAAATATCTCTTTGATATTTGAAATCTTTTACGGGGTAATTCTTCTCTGGTTGCAAAGCATCAATTTCTATTAATGCTTTTTTCCTCCATTCTCTTGCTTCTGTTAGCTTATTGGTCATTAAGTTTAAGTAGTAATTAGTAGAAAATGTAGTTAAAGCTTCACACCAGTTTCCTTCTTCATAATCGACAAAAACACTATTCCCCCACCAATTATGCACAAATTCGTGTGCCAATGAGCCCGGTGATAAAGTAACCCAAGGCATTTCCAACAACTTCCCGGAAAGCAATGTATATGCTGGCATTCCAAATCCTGTGGCAAAGAAATTTTCTACTATGGAAAAATCTTTGAATGGATAATCACCAAACAAAGGGGAATATAAATCATTATAGCCCTTTACTGCATTTAAATAATTGGATAACTTAGCATTTGACTTGTATGTAAATAGTTTAACAGTAATTTTATCAAAATCCATTTTATTCTCGAAGTATTTACCACCCACAATTGTAAGGTCATCAATGGAAAAATCGGTTTTTACTTTGTAAATTTTATATTTTCCATCACTTATTTCCTGGTCTATAAAACTGGTTATGACAGTATAATCGTTTGGTATTTTGATTGTACCATCAAATTTAGCAATATCTTTGTCTGTTTTTGGATAGAAGGCTGAACCAGGCAGATAAATGCCCTCTCCATCAATTGCGGAAATGATACCTATAGAATTTGCATGACGTTGCACAAGATTAGTTTCTGAAGGTTTATTATATATTTTACCCTCGTAATATATAGTTATTTCGAATGCTTCTTTTATACCATCTTCATTGTAAAATCTTCTTTCCAAGGTGGGATTTTCAAAAATAATCTCATTAAAATCTGTATCAGCCGAAATTACTTTGTAGTTTAATTCAATTTCTTTAAATTCGATTTTCTCAATTTCCAAACTTTTCAATAATTTCACACTTGCCCTTTTTAGTATTGGGTTTTTAAATGTTAGCCTATCCATACCTGTTAAAAAGGATTTTTCGGGATTTATTTCAACATTAAAATCATGAGAAATAATATAATTTTCACCAAAATGATTGCCACCCATGCTACCACCAAAGTTCATTTTTTCTTTTTTCTCAGGAACAAAGATTACGAAATCTGCGGTACTTCTAATTGAGTCATTTAGCTTAATATCCTTGGTATCATTGTAATAGAATGGAGTAATTACCGATAGTTTGATATCTGAGACTCTGTCCCTAACTTTCTGAACCGTGCCCAAATAAGAATTAGAATGGAAATCACCATTTAGATGAACTATATGGAAATCAGGTTTATTTTTAATAAAGTCAACAATACTTTCAGCCATAGTTTCATCTTTCAAGCACTGGGAACCGTAATACAAGTAAATTGTATTTTCCTCATTTGGACTTAATTTACTTAGCTCTTCTGTGTTACCAATCATTGTTTCAAAAAACTTGCTTTTATATTCATCATCTTTGTAAATAAAATCTTTAGTGAAATAATTTTGTTCATCTGGTGGTAGCAATCGTAGCCCAGTCATACCTATCCTAATATCTTGCCCTGCATACTTTCTAGGTACATTACGAGTAATCACTGGAAGCTGATGTTCTTTAGAAAAGATAACTAATGGTGAATAAAATTTATCATAATCAGGCCAAGGTCTTGATTTTTTTTTGAATTCATCTTCATCAATCGCACCGCCCAAATATTCATCGAGTGTATTTTGGACATCTCGTTCGAACATTTCCATGCTAAGAGCGGTTTTGTTATTCGAAGAATGGTATTTAACAAAAAATTCATATTGGAGATAGTGAATAAGACTATCATCATGAAATTCTCCAAAAAAAACAATCTGTGAATCAGATATTTTTTTTATCAATTCATCTATTGATATTTCAGTACCAGTTTTGGTATCCAAAATTTTATAATCTTGAGCAGATACATTACAAGCCATAAAAAGCATCAAAAGAAAACTGATTACATACTTCATATTATTTCTATTAATAAATTAGTACAACATAGATTTACAAATTTAAATAATAAAAATGATTATACAAAAAGGAGAATAT
>CAYUZZ010000368.1:0-3134 GCA_964449505.1 uncultured Hyphomicrobiales bacterium
GCCAAGTATAATAGCGGTATTATTCCACTTCCAAACCTTGAAACAAAGTTCGTTGCGGCTAATACATTAATTGGAATAGAGAAGCCGGAATTGTCATTGTTCAGATTAGAAATTGATAAAAAAGAAAAAGAACTTGAAGAAATCAGGCAGAAATACTTTACTGCACGCACTCCGGCAACAAAACTGAAATACAGAGATGAAGACGAGAAGAAGAGAAAGGAAATTGAAGCAATATTTCAAGATGCCGGAATGAAAGCCGAGAAAGCATCGCAACTTGCAAAATGGAATCCATACGACCAAAGTGCTTCTGCGGGTTGGTTCGATTCAGAGTTCATGTTTGGTATAAAAGATGGATTTGATGTGGTTATTGGTAACCCACCATATGGTTTTAGAAATGTATTGTCAAAGGAAGAAAAAGACTACTTCAGAAAAATTCAAAAAATTGTTTTTAGCAGTGGTGACAGTGCAGAATTATTTTGTAAAATATCTTTTAATCAATTGATTAAAGAAAATGGAGTACTAACTTTTATTATTCCTAAAAAATCATTGTATGGTGACGCTTGGGAAGATATTAGAGTTAATTATTGGAAGAAATATGATTTAGCATTTATTCTTGATACTGGAAAATCTTTTGACAATGTGCTATTAGAAGCTTCTGTTTTTGGACTGATTAAAAGCAACACCAATAGAAAAGTTGATTTAGCTTTTTTGGAAAATGATTTATCAATACAAAGATTTTCAAAAACAGAAAAAAAATATATCATATTAGAGAATAATACTTGTCAAATTTATAAAGTACTATATCCTAAATCTCTTTTTGATAAGATTAGAAAAAAGAGTTACGATACAAAAAAAATAAAGACACAACTTGGTTTGGCAATTGGGCAAGATTATTTTTCAGACAAAGAAACAAAATACAAACTCCTAAAAGGGATTGACATAGAAAAATACAAAATTCGTTCAAACCGTTACTTGAAAAACTATACAAAACTCAAATTGGAAAATATTCAAGCATTTTTAAAACCAAAAATAATTTCACAAAGAATAGTTGCTCATATTGAAAATCCCATACCACATTTAAAAATTACGGCTTGCTACGATAATGCGGGAATTGTAATAACAAACACATTGATGTCCTTCGAACCTGCTAAAGATATTAAACCAAAGTTTTTGCTTGGATATTTAAATTCAAAGTTTGTAAGCTGGTATGCTTATAATTTTATCTATTCACAAGCTATTAGAACTATGGATTTTTATGATTATTATATTCAACAAATTCCTAATCCTATAATTAGTATTCAACAACAAAAACCTTTCATTAATTTAGTAAATAAAATTCTTACTAAGAAAGAAAAAAATGAAGACACGAGCAAAGAAGAGCAACTAATAGACCTTATGGTATATAAACTCTACGAGCTAACATTAGACGAAGTAAGGGTAGTAGAGCCGGCTATAGACGAGATATTAGAGAGCTTCGATATTAAATTTTATGATTGGAATAACTTGAATATGGAAGATATAAACAAAATAGACCTTACCTGGGTAGAAGTAAATAATATGATAAAGCATACTTTGAAGCATGAGTTCAAGGATTTAGGTCTTAGTATTTCTTGCGAGGAATTTGTAGAAAAAAATCTCAAATTAAGCTTCGAAAATAAAGAATTGCTTCATCAATATAAAGATACTATAAAAGATATTATATTTTATATTGTCGCAGGTACTATTCATTTTTATTTGAAATATGAGTATGTAGTAGATAACGAGAATTTAGACTATGATTTTGATGACTTCTGGGAATTAGTCCATAAAAAAGGTAACCCCGTTTATGACCAAAGTATTAAGGATTGGGAGAAAATAATTGGCAAAACTTTGAAAGACAAGTTTGAAGATTTCGATACAATAACAGACTACTTATATATGGATTTAGAAGAATTAGATCAATATCGTAATTTAGAGCAAAAAATGGAAGAAGCAATAGAAGATTTCTTCGATGATGCAGACGCAAGCGAGTTTGATTCAGTCGAGGAAATTGAAAACCATTATAAATGGGATTTAGAAGAATACTACAACTAACAACGATATTTACGTCAAATTGATACAGCCGCCTTTAGAACCTGGTATTTGAATGCGGTGAAAGGATAGAGGATGCGTCTCGGAAATACAGAGCCGAAGTCATTTCGGCTCTGTAGTACAATGGAAATGATAGAGTAGAGAGCAGTGTGAAAAAAAGGTAACTAAATGAAAATAACTAATCCAAAGCTTAAAGTATGGGTTAATCCGGAAAAAATGTGAACTTTAGTATCAAATGATAGAATAAGATTATGATAAATATGCGGTGGAGTATTATAATTGAAAGATTTAACTAATTCAAATGTTGATAGACAGAATATTCTGAATAACAGCATAGCGTTAGAAAGAATATATGAATATGTCGGATTTGTAGGCATTTATTTTAATGAAGAGTACCGTTATACTAAATCAATGGTAGCCAATTTTTTTGGAGTGGATGAAAGAACTATTGACCGGTATTTAGAAAACCATGAAGAAGAGTTAAAACATAACGGATATGCTTTAATTAAGGGTAAGCTATTGAAAGAATTGAAGTTGCAATTTGCTCACGTCATTAATGTCGTGAGCAAAACAACACAAATAGGCCTTTTTAATTTCCGTTCAGTACTAAATTTAGCTATGCTTTTAAAAGAAAGTGATAATGCTAGGATATTACGAAGCCGTATATTAGATATTGTATTACAGGTAATAAACGAGAAAACCGGAGGTGGAACAAAATATATCAATCGTAGAGACTCTAATTTCCTTCCTTCATTATTGAGAGAAACTAATTATAGGAAGAAGTTTACAGAAGCTTTGAATTTATATGTAAATATGGGTAATTACAAGTATGCTTTATATACGGACAAAATATATGAGTGTATTTTCAAAGAAAAAGCAAAAGAGTATAAACTAATATTGAAACTTGAGGATAAGGATAATCCAAGAGATACCTTTTACAGCGAAGTATTGAATTTGATTTCTTCTTATGAATCCGGTATAGCTTATGAATTGGAAAAAAGAAGTCAGAAATTAGGCATAAAACTAGAACCGGAAGAAGTAGAGTTAACTTTTAAACAATTTTA
>CAYUZZ010000369.1:0-3122 GCA_964449505.1 uncultured Hyphomicrobiales bacterium
CAAAAGTACCCTATTAAAATTAGTAATTTCCAAAATCCTGAGATTTACCGTATGGTAGAATCTGGAAATAATGTTATCAGAATTTTTACTAACTCCTATGGATTAGTCAATAAATCACCGAATTATATTAACTTTATTGAAATAATAGAGGGGAACATCAAAGTGCGTGAAATAATTGGAGCTCAACAAGCTCCCGATAAGGAAAACTTATTGTATAAACAAGTATTTGAAATAACCCCGATAGACCCTTCAAAAATATTCAAATTTAAAATAAGGGCTATTTCGGAAAATGGCTTGAAATCTGACATTAGGGTTTATTCAAAAGATTAACATTAATATTTATTAAATATCGTTCATATTTAAATTTAATATGAAACTTTTGATAATATTAATTCGTAAATAACTTGAACAACATAAATGGCTGATTAAATGATTAAGATTTTGAATATTTTTATTTTAAGTACGTTCATTACTTTTTCGCAAACGTCTGCAAAAAAAATTTTTAGTTTAGCGGAGTGTCTCCAAACCGCAGCAACCAAAAATTATGATATCATTTTCTCTGAAGCACAAACCGTAGCAAAAGGCTATGAGCTTATCAATGCCTTTGGCAATTACCTACCAAATGTTAACTTTAATACTGGATATTCGCGAACTTTAAATCCAGACGGCTCTAAATCAGTTAATGTAGGGGGTGTATTTATTGAAACACCAGGGCAAAATCCCAACTCCTACTATATGCAAGCACAAGCAAGCCTTACTATTTTCGATGGATTTGGAAGGGAAGCCAGATATTCGAGAGTCAAAAATAATTTAGAAGCATCTGTTGAAAACGTTAAATATGTTTCGCAATCAGTCGCTCTTCAAATTTACAGGGCTTATATTGATGTTGTTAAAGCTTCTCAAATCGTAAAGATAAGAAGAGAAGACCTTTTGCAAGCAAATAAAGTACTCGACCAAATTAAATCTTATCACCAAGCCGGTTCAATTGCAATAAACGAAATTTATTCCCAGGAAGCAACAATTGGCGAAAAAGAAATAGAAATTATTAAATCTGAAAATTTACATAAAATTGCAAAGGCAAAATTATTAACAATTATGGGATTAGCTCCCGAAATTGATGCCGATTTTCAGGAAAGTAATATACCCTCGTTTGTTTCTGATGAAGATATTAAGTTTTTTAGACAAGATGTTGGAACTATAAATGCTGCTTTTAACCTTGCTATGAGTAATAGATCTGATTATAAATCTACCAATTTTAGCTTGACTGCCGCCGAATCGGGTGTTCAAAGTGTTCGTAGCGAATACTATCCAAGCTTAACAGCTGCAGGTGGCTGGAGCTGGAACAACAACCAGTTCGCTGATTTCTCGACTTATGGCAGGTCATATATTTCGTTAAATTTAAACATTCCTATATTCAGTAATTTTGCTAATGACTATACAGTTGAAAATGCCAAGTTGGCTTATCAGCAAGTTGAAATTCAAAAATATAGATTGGAACAACAAATTAAAACTGAAGTTCAAAATGCTTTTCTCAATCTGGAATCCGCAGAAAAACAAATAGAAATTTCGAAAAGGGCAGTAAAATCCGCCGAACTGAATTATGAAAGTTCAAAGGAAAGATACGGGGTTGGTTCAACTACAATTACAGAACTTACACTTGCCAATACACAGTATGTAACCGCTCAGATAAATAGAGTTGGTGCATTTTACGACTATATACTCTCACAGAGAGAACTTCAATTTGCTATTGGAATTTTAAAATAAATTATGGGAGTGCTATATGGAAAACAACAATCAACCGGAAGTAAACAACTTTGCTAATATGATGCCCGACTATTCATATCAAAATCCTTTTGAATTAAGGGTTGGATTTGGTAGAAGATTAGGTGCTTTCTTGATTGATTACCTGATTTTCTCTTTAATATTTGTAATATTGCTGTTTATTACTGGAAGGATTGATGACCTAATGACTGTAAGTGCAAACGGGAAAATGGATATAGAAGAATTGATGAAAATATCGGAATCCATAACACCATTGATTCTGATTATTTTTTTGATATATTACTCTTTGGAAGCATTCATCGGAGCTACATTAGGAAAATTAACATTAGGAATCAAAATTGCTTCCTCTGATATGAAATCAGCAAATTTGTCAAAGTTATTGATAAGATTTGCTGTAAAAAATATAAGCACTTTGTTGTCGATAATTGCAATAGTTACTTCTGTTCAATTTTTCGGAACGCTGGGAAGTGTAGGAGGGTTTGTTATTTTTATTGGTTATTTCTTTGTACTTAGCCAAAAGAAGCAAGGATTTCACGATATGGTAGCAGGAACGGCTGTATTTTATAATGATGATATTTTAAAATAATCTAAATAGGTTTAAATAATGGCTAAGAAGAATAATAAAAAAAGACTTTGGATAGTGCTTGGGATTTTATTAGTTGCTGTAATTGCAGTGGTTATTGTCTTTTCATCAAAAACAAATGGTGCGATTGAAGTAAGCACAAGCAAAGTTATCAAAAAGACAATATCGCAGACTGTTTCTGCAATAGGAATAATTGAAGCAGAAACCGAAGTTAAAATATCATCGCAAACTTCTGGAGAATTAGTTTATTTAGGAGTAAAGGAAGGCGATACTGTAAAAGTCAATCAATTAATTGTTAGAATTAAACCCGATATAATTGACGCCCAGTTAAAGCAAATGGAAGCTTCTGCTGAATCATCTAAAATGGAAATAGAAACAAGAGAAGCTGAAATGACAAGGTCAAAAGCCGAATTATCAAGAGTAACTGATTTATTTAAGAAAGACTTTGCTTCACAAAGAGAAATGGAAATTGCCAAAGCTGCTTATGATCAATCAGTATCTGGATATAAGGGTTCGTTAGCACGTTATCAGCAATCACTTGCTATGCTCCAGCAAACAAAAAGAGAACAAGAACGAACTTCTATCACAACTCCCATTGCTGGCATAGTTACATCTTTGCCTGTGGAACTTGGAGAAAAAGTTGTTGGAACTGGAATGATGGCAGGGACAGAATTAATGAAAATTTCCGATTTGTCTGTAATGAATGCTGTTGTTGAAGTTGATGAAAATGATATTTCTATGGTATCAATAGGGGACA
>CAYUZZ010000370.1:0-3117 GCA_964449505.1 uncultured Hyphomicrobiales bacterium
AAACCAGAGAACAACAAATTAAAAGGGAGAAAGCAACGTCGAATATATGTACAAATCAAGGTTTGTATATGTTAGCGGCAACAGTATATATGGCAGCTATGGGTAAAAATGGTATAAAGGAAGTTGCAGAGCAATCTTTCCAAAAAGCACATTATTTGGCTAAAGAGATCGAGAATATTCCAGGTTTCAAATTATTCAGTACAAAACCTTTTTTCAATGAATTCCTTGTTGAAACTCCTGTTGATGCTAAATTAATAGTTGATGAGGCTGCATTATTGGAAATGATGCCTGGTCTGAACATTAGTAGATTTTTACCTAATCACAAAGGCTTATTAATAGCCGTGACCGAAAAAAGGACAAAAGATGAGATGGACGCATTAGTATCTTTCCTGCAAAAATATAGCAATTAAGAATGCCCGAACAAGACAATAATATTAGTGAATCACCAAGACGCCGATTTTTTATAATCGGTGTCTTTGTATTTACAATATTATTAATCATTACTTTATTTTCTGATTATGGTATTGTCAACAGGATTAAACTTAATTTTGAAATCAGTGATTTGAAGGCTCAAATTAAGACACAGCAATTACAAAAAGATTCATTGGAAAATCAAATTAAACTATTAGATAAAGACCCTTTTACAATCGAAAAAACTGCTCGTGAAAAATTTGGTATGATAAAAAAGAATGAAGATGTTTTTATAATTTTGGATACTAACCAAAAGGATAAGTAATGTATCTTGGAATTGACATTGGTGGTACCAGCACTAAGTATTCAATCACAGATGATTTTACAAGTGGATTTCAGAGCCATGCTTTCCCAAGTTGCCCAGAATTGGGGAAAGATTATCTTCTCGATAAAATCTACGATATAATCAGTTCGCAAAGCAATATTGAATCCGTGGGCATTGGCATACCCGGAATTATCAGTAATGATGGAATTATTAGAACACTTCCCAACTTGAAGGGTTGGGATAATTTCAATTTCAAAGAGTATTTTTTAGACAAATATAAGTTGCCCGTATATATTGATAATGATGCAAATATCGCTGCATTGGCTGAATTATTGGAAGGAGCCGGCAAAGATTTAAATAATTTTATTTATGTTACTTTGGGGACTGGCATCGGAGGTTCTATCATTATTAACAAACAAATTTACAGGGGTGACAGTGGTTCTGCCGGTGAAATAGGTCATGTAATTATTGACCGCAATGCTAAAGTTTCCAATGAATTGCCAAAATACCGAACAGGAATAGTTGAGGAATTTGCAGGGAGAAATCAAATTATATCTATGTACAAAGATTTGCTGAATCAAAGTAAAAGCTCAGTTTTAGCATCTTTGTTACAATTTGATGTGAAAGATATCTCAGATTTAGCTGACAGTGGCGATGCAGAGGCTTTAATCGTGATAATTAATACTGCTAATTACATTTCATTAGCAATTATATCGGCAATGAATTTGCTGGATATACACAATGTAATTATTGGTGGTGGAATTTCAAAATCAGTTATATTAATTGAAACGATTAGAAATACAATTTCGGAAAGGGCATTACCCCAAATTGCTGATAATTTCGTCATAGAAAATGCAAAGTTCCAATCTGAAACTGGTATCATTGGAGCTTTGATAGCAGCAAAAAAACTATCAACATTATATTAATTTTTATAAGGATTTAAAAAATGAAAGAGATAATTTTTACTAACAATGCACCTGCCCCAATAGGACCTTATTCACAAGGTATCAAAGCAAAAGGAGAAATGATTTTTGTTTCTGGACAAATTCCTTTTACTGCTGATGGGAAATTAGCTGGTGATGATATTGAGTCTCAGACTCATCAAGCCCTCAAAAATGTAATCGCAGTTGTAACAGCTGCTGGTGGAAATTCTGATAATATCGTAAAAACTACTGTTTTGATGAAGGATTTATCTGATTTTGGAAAAATGAACGAGATTTATAACAATTATCTGGGCGTTTCCAAGCCTGCAAGAGCAGCATATCAAGTGGTTCGTTTGCCAAAAGAAGTGTTAATTGAAATTGAAGCTATCGCTGTACTTTAAATCAATGAATAAATACTTCATATTGGTAATGATCATTTTTTCGTCAATTTCAGCTAGTGCACAAGAAATTCCAAAAATTGATTCTATTAGTACTGTTGATACTGAAAGCAAGATGACAAAATCGACTTGGGGTGCTATATGGAGATCGATGTTAGTACCTGGTTGGGGACAATTATATGTTGATAGTTACTGGAAAGCACCAATTTTTTTTGGTGCTGCGGGTACTCTAACCTACCTGATCTTCTATAATAATTCAAACTATATTGATTATTCCGATAAGTTAGACCTTATGGATAAAGCCGACAAAGACTATGCAATAACAAAATTATGGCGTGAGTATTACAGAGACAATCGCGATATGAGTGGCTTTTACCTAATTGCAGTTTATGCACTTGCCGCTGTGGACGCTTATGTTGGCGCACATCTTTACGATTTTGATGTTGGAGATGATTTGAGTATTAATTTGGTTATCAAGAATGCTTCCCTATGCCCCATGATTGGTATTTCAATTAATTATTAAATTATTCTTCAAAAATTTCCGTTATATGTAAGTTTAATTAACAAAGATTAAATAATGTCTGTAAATTGTGGAATCGTAGGATTGCCAAATGTTGGAAAATCAACTCTATTTAGTGCTTTAACTGCTGCTCCTGCTGAAGCAGCAAACTATCCATTTTGTACTATCAATCCAAATTTTGGAATTGTCAATGTGCCCGATCCACGATTAAATAAAATTGCGGAATTTATCCCTACTCAAAAAATTGTACCCACAATAGTAGAATTTGTAGATATTGCTGGCTTGGTTAAAGGTGCTTCGAAGGGTGAAGGGCTCGGCAATCAATTTTTAGGTAATATCCGTCAAGTTGGGGCTATTGTCCACGTTGTTCGCTGTTTCGAAGATGATAATATTGTTCATGTAGAGGGTAACATTTCTCCACGTAGAGATATAGAAATAATTGAGCTCGAATTGGCATACGCTGATATGGAAAGTGTTGTTAAAAGAATTGATAACTTAGCAAAGCAATTAAGATCTCAAGATAAAAAGGTCGTAGAAAAA
>CAYUZZ010000371.1:0-3111 GCA_964449505.1 uncultured Hyphomicrobiales bacterium
TTCCTTTGTTCAAACGTAATTTTAGCACAAGAATTTGTTGAAGTTACACCGTCAAGGGGAGATGGTATTTCTTCATTATTAAAACTATATCAATTACAGTCCAATACATATAATCTCAAGTTATTTAAAGAGCTAAATGAAAAATTATTAGGTAAAAATGAGAGATTATCATTAAATAAGAAGTATAGATTACCAATTAATTTAAAGAAATTTAATGGCAAATCTATCAGGACTTCCCTTGGAATCACTGATTACAACTTAGCAAAGTCAATCGAAAGATACAATAATTCCTTACTTAGAGCTGGAGTTAAGAAGAAATCATACAAAAGAGACCAAATTTTATGGGTGCCATTGGAATTAATAAAAGAAAGGGGTGAATCGGAGCAGTTAATTTTGCAAAGGAAAAAAACTGTTTTTGAACCCTTGTTTGGTAAAAAGTATTCGAAGGTAAATATATTGAATCACGAATTAGAAAATTGTATTTTTTATTTGATTAGTGGGCATGGCGGACCAGACCCCGGTGCTATTGGTTATAATAACGGTAAAGAACTTCATGAAGATGAGTATGCTTATGATGTGGTATTAAGATTGGGTAGAAAACTAATTGAGAAGGGGGCACTTGTTTACATGCTAATCCAAGATTCAGCAGATGGTATCAGAGATGTTCACTTTTTGAATAATTCAGATATGGAAATTAATCTTGATGGTTCTAATATTCCAGTTGACCAACTTGAAAGGCTATCTAAGAGAGTTCGTATTGCCAATAGTTTATATGAAACCAATTTGAATGAAAATATATTACAGTTTGCCATTGAAATACACGTTGATTCTAGGATTGAAGCTCAAAATATTGATATATTTTTTTATCATAAAGAATCAGATAATGTAGGTAAAAAATTTGCAGAAACATTGAAAAATACAATCGAAAAAAAATATCAAAAAGCCCAGCCAGGTCGTGGTTACGAAGGAAGCCTGTCCTCACGAAATTTATATATGGTCAAAAATTTGAAGCCTACAACTGCATTTATCGAAATTGGTAATATTCAAAATACTAGAGATCAAAAGAGAATAATGGTACCAAACAACCGCCAAGCCATAGCAAATTGGATATCTGACGGCATTTCAAATTTTATTAAATAATTATTGAAACCAGCTTTGAGCTAATTTCTGGGGATAATTATCACCATCTTTATAATAGAACTCGTTTGTAATATTATCATAAACATAATCCTTGCTCCAAGTCTCAAAGTTTCTGCAAATTTCGCTGATGGCGTCACAAATGAATTCCATTTCTAAATTTGTCATGGTTGGGTGTACCGACATTCTAACCCAGCCTGGCTTGTCAGTCAAATCACCTGCGTGGATTTTGGAAGTTATCATATTTGAATGATTGATATCCACATTTAGCAAAAAATGCCCATAAGTACCAGCACAAGAGCAGCCACCCCTAACCTGAATGCCAAATCTATCGTTTAATAGCTTAACAGCAAGATTATAATGAAGATTATCAATATAAAACGAAATAATACCCAAACGGTCTCTGTTATTAGATGATAAAATATGTAAGTTACTCAATTTATCCAATTTATTCCAGATAATTGACAGAAGCTCTTCTTCTCTTTTCCTAATGTTATCAACTCCCATTTTTTCCTTTAATCTAATAGCAAGAGCTGTTCTAATGGTTTGTATAAATGCAGGAGTTCCACCATCTTCGCGTGCTTCTATATCATCTAAATATTCATGAACTCCCCAAGGATTAGTCCACTTTACAGTTCCACCTCCGGGTTGATCGGGAATTTTATTATTGTACAAGTTTTTATTAAAAATAAGAATACCTGTACTGCCCGGACCACCAAGGAATTTATGAGGGGAAAAATAAATTGCATCGAGAGATTTCAGTCTATTATCAGGATGCATATCAATATCTATGTAAGGAGCAGATGCCGCAAAATCAACAAAGCAAAGACCATTTTCTGCATGAATAATCTCTGCAATCTCGTGATATGGGGTTATTAGACCTGTTACGTTTGAACACGAAGTTACGGCTGCAATTTTTATTCTTCTGTCTTTATATTTTTCTAACAATAATTTGAAATTATCAAGGTCCACCAAACCATCTTGATTTGGATTGATTATTTCAACATCGGCAAGAGTCTCGAGCCAAGATGTTTGATTAGAATGATGTTCCATGTGAGTAATGAAAACAACTGGCTTTTCATCATCTTCAAGGTTAATAAACTTTTTGAAACTCTCGTGCAGCTTCAAACCTAAAATTCTCTGTAATTTAGCTACTACACCAGTCATACCGGAGCATTGCGAAATAATTGCATCGTCGTCGTTTGCATTTACATGATTTTTTATGATGTGCAATGCATCGTGGTAGGCAAATGTCATTACAGATCCTGTAAAACTGGTTTCGGTATGAGTATTGCCAATATATTGTGAAATTTGATTGCTGATTAAATCTTCAATATCGCAATACATTCTGCCACTTGCAGTCCAATCTGCATACAACAAACTATTCAATCCATAAGGGGATTTAAATTTAGTGTCTATACCGGATACTTTATCTCTGAATTCTTTGAAATATGTTTCTAAATTCATAATTATTTATAAAAAACTGACATAAAAAGATTCTAAATTTAATTAAATTATCACAAATTTGATAATAGGGATAATCAAAATTAATTATATTCAATTTGATATGAACGTAAAAAATTACCATTGATTGTTTAGTTCTTGTATAACAAAATTACAAAGTTTGTGCTAAGAGGTTGTCAAAAAAAAACTCTCATTATATACTATTAATGAGAGCGAAAGAGCATAGATGTACGCCCTAGAGGAGTCGAACCTCTAACCTTCTGATCCGTAGTCAGATACTCTATCCAATTGAGCTAAGGGCGCATTGCCGATTTATGCTGATGCCTGTGAGAACTTTATTTTATTAACAAATTTAGCTAATCTGGATTTTTTATTTGCAACATTGTTTTTGTGCAGAATACCTCGAGAGGCGATTTTGTCTAAAACACTAGTTGCAGCAGAAAAATTCTTTACGGCTTCTTCAGCTGTTTTACTTTCAAAAACATTTCTGAGAGCACTTTTTACTAATTT
>CAYUZZ010000372.1:0-3110 GCA_964449505.1 uncultured Hyphomicrobiales bacterium
TTGATACGAATAAAGTAAAAAATAATATTGTAACAAATAAGTTGTTTGGTGGTTTTACAGAATTGTTATTAGATTATATTAATAGTCCCAATGGATTATGGGCACAAGAATTTATGGATAGAGGCTTTGATATTGAGCGACCAAACCATTTAACTTCAGAATTTTGGACTCCTTTAATAAAAGATTCAGATAATCATGACTTTTCATTGAAATCTGGTGGTTACAATGAAAATGGGAGATGGTATCAGCATATTCAAAACTATTCAATTGATGGTGAATTAGGTGTTTATCAATTTATAACTTATGATGACACCACGGAACTTGACGTTTACGCATATTTAAGGTCTGATGATTTTAATTCAAAAGCATTCATAAAAGTTTTGGATGAAAACCTTAATGAATTATATAAACAAGAAATTGAAAATTTAAATGAAATTTGGACTAAGAAAACTTTTACCATAAAAAAAATAAGCGGATATAGTAGATTGGCAATATACTTCGGGATTGAAGGAAAGGGAGATTTGAATATTGATGAAGCATCAGCTATGCCAAGCAATAACGTAAATGGAGTTAGAAAAGAGTATTTTGATTTGTTCAAAAATTGGAATATGGGTACTTTGAGGTGGCCCGGTGGCTCATTTGCCGATTATTACACAACAAGATGGTATTATTCAATAGGCGATATTGACAAGCGTAAAGCTCCTTTATATGGTGATAGGGGATACAAACAAAGAATGGATTTTGGCCTCCATGAATTTATGAGCTTATGCGATACTCTTAATATTGAACCATACTTAACAACAAATTTTAGAACAGGTACAATAGAAGAAGCTGCCAATTGGATAAAATATTGTAATTATGACACATCAGATTATTATGGTAAAATGAGATTTAAAAATGGCTCATTAAATCCATTTAATGTTGAATATTGGGAAATTGGTAATGAACAATGGTATTATGGCTCAGAATATGCCAAAGGGTATGTACCTTATTATGATTCATTAATTAAAGTTGATTCAAATATTAAATTTATTTTAGCGACTGATGTGTGGCCCGGAAAAGTTTATTTCGATTCAACTATGGATATAATTGGAGATAAAGCAGATATTTATGGCTATCATCCTATATTATTTTCTATTCCCACTGAGCCTGTAACAGACACAGACATATATCTGAATACTGTCGGTCTTCCAGTAAATTATGAGTTTGTTATGAAAGAATTAAACAAGTGGATAAACGAAAGGAAATTAAATGACAAAATAAAACAAGGAAGTACAGAATGGGGTTTTGGATACTCTAATTTTCCTGAATTACTTTATGATACTATTTCTAGAGCTTCTTCTTTAGAAAATGGTCTTTTTTATGCTAGTAATATATTATCATACATCAGAAATGCTGATTTTTTACATATGAGCAATGTAACAATTGGGTATGGATTTATTAGAAGAGGTTTCAACTCAATAAATGGAAAGAGGTCCATAGTTGGTGCTCCCAGTTATCAAATGTTAGCTATGTTAAGCAGACATTTCGGGGCAGATCTTCTTGAATTTACAATCGAATGTCCCTTTTATTCTACAAGTGAAATTAAGGGATTTTGGTCTGTATTTCAACAAAAGTGGCTTGATATAGCAATAACTAAAAATAAAGACTCTATATTTATAGCTGTTGTAAATAAAAATCCGAATGATTCTGGAATAACCAATATTGTTATTAATAATTACATTCCAGACTCAATATTTGTTCACCAATATAAATCAAATCATTTTTTAGATGCAAATACTTTTGATGAGCCCAATAAAATTGTTCCTACAAGTTTTATTGCAAAATATGATGGAACATTTTCTTTTCCGAAACATTCATTAACTATTTTAGCAATTCCATTAAATTATAAGAAAATTACTATTGATACAAATATCACAGATACAAATAAAATTCTTGTTGAATTTAAGCTGTATCCAAATCCTGCAAATAAAACAATAAACATTGACTTCAATGATGAAATTTTTGATTTTAAGGGATTAACAGTTTTTGATGTAATTGGTAAAGAATATGTACCTGAATTTAAATTAATAAATAAAAATAAGTTAGAAGTGAACATATCAGAATTAAAAACCGGAAAATATTTTATTAAATTTACCGGTTCTAAAAAAAGTGTTACAAAGGAATTTCTAATAATACCTTAAAATTCTAACCTTGGTTCCCAACCTGGAGGCAACAAATGGTCAGAATCAAATCCAGCAACAGGTCCAATTAGTGGACCAGCATAATCAAGGAAATCTTCGCTGACATCTTTGCCGTAGGAACCAATAAAATTCTGAGGCATTGATTTGTGTAATCCAGCAATCTTTTTAAGATCTAAATACTCAGTTTTAATTGAATAAGTATGTAAATGTCCTGTTCTTTTAATTACTACACTACCGCTTCCCAAGTCAGAAAGAGCATATTTGACACCTTGAATTCCAACATATTCCGCTTCTATGGCATCAACAGACGACACATCTGGATAAGAACGTGCTACATATCCTAACACATCAGCCCTTACACGCTCTGCTGGGAATGCATCTTGTAATTTTTGAGCTAAATAACGAGCCATAACAGAACTTCCTACAGATAGACTGGTACCGCCTAAATTTTCTTCTTTTTCAACATTTTCGTTCATTTCTTCTGCTGCAATATCTGCAATCAACTTTTGTTTAACTTCTCCCCCTTCTTCATAAAAAAGTCTGATACCTTCTGAGACCACAATATATGCCCTACTTGGATTTGATGTCCGCGACAGTACATCTTCCACATCACGCAAAAACAAATCCAACTTAAAGGATCTTTCAGGCAAATAAACCAAATGTGGACCACCCTCACTTCTTAATAAAGTTGATGCCGCAGCAAGGAAACCTGAATCTCGTCCCATTATAACCTGCACGTGAACGCCACCTTGCGAACGATTTTCCTGGTCAAGTCCAAAAGCAACTTTTGCAACGGTCAGTGCAGCACTTCCATAACCTGGACAATGGTCTGTTTCCACCAAATCATTATCGATGGTTTTGGGTAAATGAGATATTACAAGTTCGTGGTTCATCGAATTAGCGGCATACAGAATTTTTTGGGCTATG
>CAYUZZ010000373.1:0-3109 GCA_964449505.1 uncultured Hyphomicrobiales bacterium
TCAAACAATTTTCAGATATTTTATCCCAATGTCAGTGAATTTAAAAAATTTATCGACCCCAAATTTAGTTCAGGCTTTTGGAGAAGAGTAAATCGCCCTTAGTATAACGATACATAACCAAAATCCCTAACTATCTTTTGCCCTTCTTTACTCATAATCCAATCAATAAAATTCTTTATTATTCCTTGTGGCTCAGAGATAGTAAATAATTGCAAATATCGGGTAAGCGGGTATTTATCTTTTTTAATGTTGTCCTGCGAAGGTTCGAATCCTTCAACTTTTAGTAATTTGGTATTTCCATGCCCTCCAACGCTCCCAAAACCAATAGCAGCAGGATTAATTTCCACTTGATTTATTATATCAACCTGAGTACCCTCGGTTGCAATACTATCACAGAATTCTTCCCCGTCCAAAATATGGCTTTTAAAATAATGATAAGTCCCGGAAGTACTTAATCTTCTAAATGGAACTATTGTTAAATTATCATCGCCTATTAAATTCCATTCTTTTATATTGCAAAGATATATACCTTTAAGTTGTGCTACTGATATATCATCTATTTTATTTCCCATATTTACATAAATACTAAGAGCATCTTTTGCAATTAAATACGAAACACCAAGACTTTGATATTTATCAGCAATTATTTTCAACTCATCAGAGTACAAATTTCGTGATGCCATACAAATATCTGCAAGACCATTTTCTATGGCATGAAACCCAAACTCAGTACCGCCACCTGTAACATAAATTGAAACAGATGGATTATTCTTCATATAAACAGCAGACAGGATTTCCATTAGCTGATACATTGTATCGGAGCCTCTAATGACGATTTTCTCGTACCTCTGAGCTGAAGTACAAGCCATAATTAGCAACAAAATTAAAATTATCAATACGGTTCTCATCTTTTTTCCGCCTTAGTTCTTAATCTTTCCAAATAAAACCTATTATCTGGGTACCATTCAGGGCTAATATTCAAATTGATTATATTTCGAACAAATTTCACTAAAAAATCTGTGTGCTGACTACTGGCATCCCAGTTAATAAATTGAGAAGTGTCATCGAAAGGAGTGTGATAAATATCACTAAAATATTCTTCTAATTTTGCAAAACCATATTCCTTGTTAATATTCTTGTAATTGACAGCATCTATTACCAAAATAGATGGTATGCCAGCATAAGCAAATGCAACCTGATCTGACCGGTTGAATGCTTCCAAGTCATCTGAAAACCCCTGCAATGTATCAACAAACAGTCCATTTTCATAAGCGGTTTTATCTAAAATCTCTTTTAATGAAGAAAAAGATGCACCTATTCCTGTAACACTTGCAAAATTATCGATGAAAGCAACTCCATCAATATTAATATTTGCAATGGTTTTGTAAAGAGGTAAAATTGGATTATTAGTATAATATCTACTTCCAAGTAAACCACGTTCTTCACCAGCAGTAAATATTAACAAAATAGTTCGTTTAAGTTCTTTCTGGTCCGTAAATAGAAGTCTGGATAATTCTAATAGAGCAGCGCAACCTAAGGCGTTATCCATGAAACCATTATAAATAGAATCATGATTAACAACAGGCCCAATTCCCAAATGGTCGTAATGTGCAGAAATAATGACACATTCATCCTTCAACCTGCTATCATGTCCCTCAATTTTAAATAATAAATTCGAAATTTGGAAGCTTTTATCTCGATATTTTCCTTTGAAAATAAATTTTGATGATAGAAGGACACTATTTTGATGGCTAATATAATCAAATTGCTTTTCGGATGATAATTGCTGATCGAAAATTAAACCAACTAATTGTGGATTTATTATAATCGTTAGAATGGAAGAGGGAGAAAAAGCCAAATTATACTCGGGTGAATTATATTGGCTTTCGAGATATTCCCAAGTATGAACTGAATGCAGAGCAATATCTGGAATAATTATAACTGCTATTGCACCACGTGACAATGCAGTTCTTTGTTTAGTCTCAATCAGACTGTGTCGGGTGGGTACTTGATTATTGTAAAATCCATTAGGTTCGCCCTCGAGTATTAATACAACTTTGCCGCTGACATCAATATTATGGTAATCATTATAGTCAAACTCTGGTGCAAAAATACCATATCGCACGAAGACAATTTCCAGAGCTGAAGGGAAATAACTCATTAAACCCGTAGAATGGACAAGGTATTCACTATTCAAACTTAAGAATTTGCTACCTAAACTGTTCTCAATTTCGAATTCTGTATTTTGTAAAGTTGAAACTTCAATTACTGGAATATTTTGTTTGATAATATTATTCTGATTAACAGTTATTTTTGCTAACTCATTTAAAATATACTTTGCAGCCAAATCTAAACCCTTTTGTCCATTACCTCTACCCAACATTGAATCAGAAGCCAAAGCGTAGGAATGACGCCTTAGATTTTCTCGTATAACAAAATTATCGAGAGTATCGCAAACCATTTTAGGTGAAAAAGTCAAAATACTGTTGATTATTACTAAAATTATATTTATTTTAGAAAGTTTATATATCATAAGTATAAATGTTATAAAAATACAAAAAAAATATTTAAAAATTGTTAAATTAAGGAGTTATTAAAATGCGGATTTTTTTTCAAAAATCATTACTTTTCTTTATAATTTTTTCAGGAATAAATACTATGGTTTTAGCAAGCGACGCACTACCTACCAGAGACCAAATTGATGATAAATACAAATGGAATTTATCTGATATTTATGAAAACGAACAAGCATGGGAAACAGAGTATCAAAATGTGGGAAAAAACTTGCCAACATTAGAGTCCTACAAGGGTAAAATAGCTACATCTTCAAATCAATTATTTGAGTGCATTGATAAAATGTCGAAAATGGAAGCGAAATTTACTAAGCTTTATATATATGCCTCATTGGCACAGGATATGCAACTTGACAATGAAAATTATCAAAAAATGTACACGAGAATTCAAAAACTTGGTAGTATGTTATCTTCGGCTACTTCATTTTTTGGACCAGAGTTGCTCGAACTATCCAAAGATAAATTTAATCAATTGATACAATATCCTGTTTTGAAGGATTACCAGCATAAACTGCAAAGTCTTTATATGATGAAAG
>CAYUZZ010000374.1:0-3108 GCA_964449505.1 uncultured Hyphomicrobiales bacterium
TGGCTTTGAGAGCAATTCTTATTTTATTATGTTCAATGGTATTGTATAGAAATTATTATCTAAGTTTAAACTAATCAAATATGTTCCTGTTTGCAAATTATCAACACTTATTGAATTAGTCAATGAAGGCAAATTATAAGTATCAATAAGTTTCCCATCTAAAGAATAAATTGTAAGGCTTGAAATATTATAATTTTTTTTGGGTATTTCAATATTTACTAATACCGAAGCTGGGTTAGGATATATCTTCACTATGTCATTAATTAATTTGCTTTCGTTTACGGTAGTTGGAAATGATACTTGGTAATAAACCTTATCATTTGGCGAGGCATCTAAATTAAAAGATGAAGCAATTACAAAATTAGATTTCAAACCTTTACCCGCATCAATTATGTACTCTGCTTTTCCTTCTAATGGGGATATATCATATAAATAACTAAATCCTTTGTCTATCAATCTTACATCTCCATTATATGTGGAGACTGCAAAACTTGAATTGGTTTTATTGCTTTGTATAAATCCGGTAGGACCCAATTCACCATTGGCTCCGATATTAAATTGATTCAAATTATTAGTTGACGGGTTCAAAAGGTAAATCACCCCTCCATCTTTTGCAACAACTTTTAAATTAGTACCATCAAAATCAAGATTGTAAGGTTTATCAATCAATACTTTATTCTCTAATTTAAAATCCTGCATGTGACTTATTGGACCATACAAAATCGCCCAGCTACTTTCACTCTCGAGGAATGTAGTAACAGCTAAACCTATACTAGGTTTCCCGTCAGAAAGATAAGGAAAGTATTTTACGCTTCCTACCTCTTCACCAGCATATATTTTCTGTAAAACAAGTCCATTTTTTAAGTTTAGTACGGCAATTGAATCTGAGTTATTTTCATAGTTTTGGGCGATTAATAAGTGCCCACCTGCATAATCAATAGCTTCGGTATTAATATTAGAAACCTGATCATCTACCAAATCAAATTCATCGATGTTGTATGATTTAATTAAGTTATGCTTGGCGATATACATAATCTTATTAGCGCTATCAATTGCTGGATTGAATGGAATTGAAACTGAGTTAAAATCAAATTCGAACTTTTTGATTGGAATTCCATTATCAATTTCCCACCAAGATGGGTTTTCATCTCCATTATCAAAAACCTTATTAGCATTAGCATCATTACCTGCACAAATCACTTGAATTTTATCATTAAAGTTAGAAATCCATACAGGCTTAAAACCAACCGACATTGATTTGAATGAATAGTTAACATCTGCAACTTCATAAATATCAACCATGCTGACAGGCGAATATGTAAAATCGAACACTTCTGCTACGGCAAATCTATTTGAAGATATGAATTCAAGACCTTCCGAGATATTAAATTCTTCTATAGGGAAAATACTTTCCAAAACGCCTGTCAATAAATTAATGGCTCTTATATCACCAGCGTAAGTTGTCACAAATAAATAATCACCATCAACTTTTGATTCTCTGGGACCACTAAATCCCGAAGTTCCAGTATGAAATGTTCTGGTAAAATGGGTCTCCAAATCAATTTCCATTACAATATGGGACATATTGACCGTAACGTATAACTTGCCATTGTTGAACAACAAATGATTTGCAGTATTGCCAACAATTACACTATCAGACAAATCAAAATCAAAAGTGTGGTTAATAGCACCATAATAAACTTTGGAACTATCCGAACCATAAGAACCAATTGCTAAGGAAGCTATGCTAATACCCTGTTTACCAGGATAATAAATGGTTTCCTGCAAATTAACACCCAAGTTGATGGTTTGAAGCACTTGTCCAGATGCGAGATTAAGTACAACTAATTTTCCATTTCCTTGACTATCATTTGTAGAAATCAATAAATGACCTGCCACATAATCAAGACCAGAAGCATCAATATTGGAAACCTGCGAATCAATTTGCTGAAAATCTTCCAAACTATAAGATTGCACTACTCCCGTTAGAGGTAAATATATAATTTTATTTGACTTGTCGATTGCTGGTCTGACAGGATATTTGAAAAATTTATCCAATCCAATCTTCTTTTCTGTCAGGTACATTTGTGTACTTGGGTTAAATGTAACTTTCCAAATTGATGGAAATTCCTCACCCTGGTCAAATTCACTATCAAAATCAGCATCTTGCCCAAGGCAAACAACAAAAAAATCGTTACTGTCATCAATTTTGAAAATCTTAACTGGACTTTTCCCTACTTCAATTGATGCAATCGGTTGATAATTAATTGCAGAATGGGCAAAATTAATTAGGAATAAATTTACTAGAAAAAATACTAAATATTTAGTTAACATAATAGCTCCTACAAAAAAATATAATAATATAAAAGAGGTGGGTAATTGGCACCACTCTCTTCGTTTGTTAGTCGCAAACTACACTACCAAGGGTAGTAAAGAGCAATATTTTGCAGGTCTTCTGGCTTTAGCTTCATCCTCTTTCTGCGTCTTCCCGCTATTATGCAGTGACTTCCTTTCGGAATGCAGAATTTGTCCAACTATACAGCGGCGCAACCGCCGGAGAGTTACACTCCGTTCCCTTGCAATTTTACTGTTTTAAAAAAAATTTATAAAATTTACAAAATATTTCAGTTAAAAACGTTTATTCAAGGAAAAAGTTTAAATTTAATCAAATTATATATTAAATTTGGTAAAATGATTAGTGAATTTTAAAATTAAGGGTTTAAAATGAATATAGCAATTCGTATTTTTCTTGTAGTAATGTTCCTATTTAATTGCAATGAAACTGCTTTTTCCAAAAAGCCATTTACATTCCAAGATGCAATGAATTTTAATTCGCTTATTTATCCTTCTATTTCTAACGATGGTAATTGGATTTCATATACTATTAATCCTGATAGAGGGGACGGTAAGTCTATTATTCAATCTCTTAATGATACCAATAATCTCGTTGTAGAAAGAGGCTCAAGACCAATTTTCTCTGAAGATAGTAAGTGGGTTGCAATGGCAATTTTACCCAAATCATTAGATATTGCAAACATTAAGCCTCCTGCTGAGACTCCTAAAAGTGGAATGGCATTACTTAGAATCGTAACTGGAAAAATAACTGAA
>CAYUZZ010000375.1:0-3104 GCA_964449505.1 uncultured Hyphomicrobiales bacterium
ATTACCACAAAGAACTTTTTCTATTACTTAAAACTCATATTGACAATGAAGATGAATATTATCGAATGAGAAATACTGAATTTAAAGACCCCGTAGAAAAAGCTGCTCAATTTATGTATTTAAATAAAACTTCATTTAACGGAATTTATCGAGTAAATCGAAACGGAAAATATAATGTTCCATATGGTAAAAGAAATTTAAATTCATTATATGACTATGATCACTTAACTAGTGTTTCAAATGCTTTAAAAAATACTTATTTATCAACACAGGACTTTAAAACTAGGTGTAAAACAGTGAATGAAAAAGATTTTGTTTTCATTGATCCACCATATACTGTGGCGCACGAGAATAATGGGTTTATACAGTATAATCAATCCATATTTTCTTGGAATAACCAAATCGAACTATCAAAATTAACAACAGACCTAGATAGTAAAGGTGCTTTTTTTCTTGTCACAAATGCTTATCACGATTGTATCAAAGAAATATATACAATTGGTTCTCAAGAAAAAATTTCAAGGGCTAGTACAATTGGAGGAATTGGAGCTAAAAGAACAAAATACAAAGAAATTATTATCACAAATATTGTTGAATAAATGGCATTTTTAACGGACTATCAAGCTAAAGAAATAAAGGGTAAACTATTAGAAGATAAATCTACCCTTGGTAAATTGTATAAAGCCAAAAATAATTCATATCAAACAATAAGTGTTGATCATTCTTTGGTTGACGATTACCTCAAAGATGGTTGGGAGGTTTTTGGGAAACCTCTTAAAACAAAAACTAAATTAAGAATTGCAAAAAGTCATTCTAAACAGTTTGAAGATGACATTTGGTGTCAATTTTATAACCTTGGTTTTAGGCATTTGAATTTTGATGAAAGTTTAATACTTCCTTTTTCCAAAGACCCAAAGGACACCAAACAGATTGATGTTGTTGCAATTAAAGACGATACTATTTTTCTAATCGAATGTAAATCAAGTGAAAAACTCGGACCTGCAAGATTGTTAAAGGACGAATTTGATTTATTAAAATTAAGACTTGACGGTTTCAAAAAGGCTCTTTGGCAAATATTTGGAAGGGATAAGAAAGTCAAATACATTTTTGCTACAAGAAATTTAAGAATAAACGCAGACAGTATTCACATTCAACGATTGGAAGAGTCAAATGCCTTCTATTTTAACAACAATACATTCGATTACATTAATAGCTTAATTAAAAACTATAAGAATGCAGCATTTTATCAATTCTTAGGAATGGTTTTTAAGAATGAAATTATTAATCAAAATAAAATTGAAATTCCAGCTGTAAAAGGTCAAATGGGAAAAAAAGAATATTTTATGTTTTCCATTGAACCGTCCTTGCTTCTAAAAATGGGATTTGTACTACATAGAACCCGAGCAAACGAATCAGAATTTCCGACTTATCAAAGATTACTAGTTCCTAGCAGACTAAAAGGAATTACTAAATTTATTGATGAAGGCGGTTATTTTCCTAATTCAATAATTATAAACTTCAACACTAAGAAAAATAAAATAAAGTTTGAGCCAAACTCAAAATTGACTGATTCAAACGCTTGTTCGGGTAATCTAATTATTCCAAATGCTTATGGTATTGCATATATTATTGATGGTCAGCACCGTGTTTATGGTTATGCAAACTCTCAGTATGTAGAAAATAACACAATCCCTGTCGTTGCATTTGATGGTTTAGATTCAATAGAGCAGCTTGAAATATTTATGGACATTAACCAAAATCAAAAAGCCGTAAGTCCAAGTCTGCGACTAGATCTTGAAGAAGATTTGTATTGGGATTCTGATCGGATTGATTCTCGTTTAAAAGCATTAAGGTCTTCAATAATAAAAATGCTTGCAAATTCCGAATCTAGCCCACTATATAATATGATTTCAGTAGGAGAAGATAAAGCAACATTGACTTTTAAACCTTTTACAGCCGCACTTTCAAATTCAAATTTATTACCTACAGCTAAAGGAAATAAATATAATCCAGATTCATTAATTGGCTCATTATATGATACCAATAATCAAGATCACAATAAAGAAATGTACAAAGCGAAGAAAAAAGTAGTTGACTTTATTATTGCTTGTTATGATTTTGTTGAACAGCATTACCCTGAAATATTTAATAAGGAAAAATATTTCATTACTTCCAATCGCGGAACTTATGCTTTTATATCTGTTATAGGTAACTTAAATAAATTTGAAACTGAAAAAGAAAATCTAAATATTAATACAGAAACTGAATCCAGATTTGATTCTATAAAAAAATATCTTACCACCTTATTAGAACAACTAAGTAATCTTGAAAAAGAAGAAGAAGAACGCCAATTGACCTTATTAGGCGCAGGTGCTGACACTAAATGGCTTAGATTTTTTCAGTCTCTAATTAATAAAAAACACCCCGATTACAATCCTCCTGAATTGATAGATTGGAACGAACGCCAAAATGACGAGCTACAATCAGAAGGAAGAAAATATGGGGTTGAAATCGAAAAATATATGAAAAAGCAGGTTCTAAAAAACTTAAAGGATTTGTTTAAAGAAAATTGGGAACTTGAAATAAACAGTATTAAAAGAGAGTGCTTGAAACGAGCAGAGGAAGAAAAGGAAAGGAATTATAAAGAAGGCTTAGGTGTAAAGGATATTCATTGGACTGAAATGTTTAACATAAATGATTACAAAACAATAATTAAAAAATATTTTACCAAATCGCCCCAAGACTTTGAATTAGATCCAGTTGACGGATTTGTACCTTATAGAGATCTTTTTTCTGTTGACATTGGTGAAGGCTTTAACAGCACAGATCAAAGAATAAAATGGATTTCAAGATTTAATTCATATCGTAATTTATGGGCTCACGAAGGGACAAAAGAAAAAAGATTGAATAAAGAAGAAGTTGAATTCTTAGAAAAAATTCACAAAGACTTTTACGACAAAGAATAAAAAACTATGCCCAACAATGGCTATACGTAATGCGGGTTTAAGTGCTAATATGAAAGCAATTACATTAAATAAACTAACTACTAAACTGAAAGTGAAGTGCCTTGAAATCCCGCACTACGCATAGCCGAGACCGTTGTA
>CAYUZZ010000376.1:0-3103 GCA_964449505.1 uncultured Hyphomicrobiales bacterium
ACGGCACATAATTCTGTCAATAATTCGCTTTTAAATTGTTTGTGCGTACCAAAAAATTGAGAACCCGAAATATCTACCAATAAAAAAACAGTAAGCTCTCGCTCTTCTTCAAAAATCTTAACAAATGGATTGTTATATCTTGCAGTTACATTCCAGTCAATATTCCTGATATCATCGCCCACTTGATATTCTCTTACTTCATTAAATGCCATGCCTCTACCCTTGAAAGCACTATGATATTCGCCAGAGAATATGTGCCTGGAAAGCCCGCGGGTTTTTATTTCGATTTTTCTAACTTTTTTTATTAATTCAGCAGTATCCATTAGGGAACTTCAACCTTGTTTAAAATTTCATTTACAATATCTTCGGATGATATGTTTTCCGCCTCTGCTTCGTAAGTTATACCAATTCGGTGGCGTAGCACATCTAAACTTATGGCTCTGATATCCTCAGGAATTACATATCCACGCCTTTTGATAAAAGCATAAGACTTGGCAGCCAAAGCCAAATTAATAGAGCCGCGCGGAGAAGCACCAAAATTTATTAATTGATTTAACTTTCCTAATCCATAATCCTGCGGATAACGAGTAGCGAAAATAATATCAAGTATATATTGTTCAATTTTTTCGTCCATATATACATCTTTCACAAGCTCTCTCGCTTGCATAATTTGTCTGGGGTCAAGAATTTTTTCAGCAGTTGGGAATTCATGTGCTATATTTTGACGAAGAATGCTTTTTTCTTCGTCTCTGGTGGGATAAGTTATTTTTAATTTTAACATAAAACGGTCAACTTGAGCCTCTGGGAGATTATAAGTACCTTCTTGCTCAATGGGGTTTTGGGTAGCCAACACAAGAAATGGTTCGTCTAATTTATAAGTATGGTCGCCAATTGTAATTTGACGCTCCTGCATTGCTTCAAGCAATGCTGATTGCACTTTGGCAGGAGCACGGTTGATTTCGTCAGCAAGAATAAAATTTGCAAAAATCGGTCCCTTACGCACTGTAAATTGCTCTTGCTTTTGATTATATATCATTGTTCCTGTCAAATCAGCGGGCAATAAATCGGGTGTAAACTGTATCCTGTTAAATTTTGAATCTATCGCCGAAGCAAGTGTTTTGATGGCTAAAGTTTTAGCCAATCCGGGTACTCCTTCCAGCAAAACATGTCCGTTGGATAAAAGTCCTATAAGTAAACGCTCTATCATATACTTTTGTCCAACTATTACTTTGCCAATTTCCAGCATCAGCAAATCAACAAAGGCACTTTCCCTTTGAATTCTTTCGTTCAATTCTTTGATATCAAGCATATCAACTCCAATTATCTAAATCAGATTTTTAAAAATAATACTTTATAAAGACAAATAAATTTTGATTTTATTCTTTAAAAAAAACGTGAATTTAAGATAATTTATTATCGTTGGCTCATCCGAAAACAAAAAGGGCACTAAAATTGTATTTTTTTATGCCCATTTAAAATAATTTAATTGTATATAATTCTCAAAGTTATTTACTTTTCGAATAAACTGCTAACATTTTAACCTTCTTTTTTCTTGAAACTACTTAATATATCAACACCAGTGGCATTTTCAATCATTTCATTGAGCGAAACAACCGAAATAGGTAATTGAGTAATTACTTTCGATAATGGGTTACCGTCAGGGTTTCCTCCAGAATCAATTACTGAAATCTTATCAATTTTGACATCTTTTACTACATTTGTTAATTGTGCGATAATTTCTGGTAACATATTGAGCATAAATACCTTATCACCGCTTCCTTGTGCTGATAAATATGCATCGATCTTTTTCTTTAATACTTCTATGTGGGCTTCCCCGTCTGCAATTATATAGGCAGCCTCACCTTTAGCTTGCAATTCCAAGGCTTCTTTTTTTGCTTTTGCTGGCTCAATTACATCTGCCATTAATCTTTGTTTTTGCAGTTCTATTCTTTGCCTTTCAAGCTCTTGTTCATATTTTACCTTTGCAAGAGTTCCGGCAACTTCGGCTTCTTTTTCTTTAACTATTGCTTCTTTTTCTAATTCAGCCTTTTTGATTCTAAAATTATTCTTTTCAATTTCAATGTCCTGGTCAGCATTTGCTCTTGAAATTTTAACCGACTTGTCGGTTTCAATTTGGGCATTCTCAATATTCTGCTTTGCAACAGCTCTTGCTCTTTCAGCTTTTTCGAGAGCTAAAGCCTGTGCTTCTTCCGATGCTGCCTTTTTATTAGCTTCGGCAATCAATACAGATTGCTCTGCAATTATCTGTGCTCTTTCAATTTCCTGTTTGGCATTAGCCTTTGCCTTTTCAGCCCTTTCTTGCGATTGGGCTTGGGCTTCGAAAGTAGTGGCGTCCTTGTCAGCTTGAGCAATTGCAATATTTTGGCTCGATTGGATTTGAGCCTTTTCAATGTTTTGTTTAGAAAAAGCCTTTGCCTTCTCTGCCCTTTCCAAAGATGCAGCTTCGGCTTCTTGGGCATCTGCCAATTTTTCGGCTTCAATTTTTTTGGCTCTTGCAATTACTTCTGCTGTTTTGCCACGACCAATTGAATTTAAATAGTCATTATCATCAGAAATATTAGTTATTTTAAGTGTATCAAGTTGTAATCCCAATTTGTTGAGGTCTAAATCTGCTTCGTCCATCAGTGTCTCAGCAAATTTCAAACGGTCTTCGTTTACTTCTTCGGGAGTTAATGATGCCAAGACACCTCTGAGGTTTCCTTCAAGTGTATCCTTCGCAATGGCATGAATATCCCCCGAACTTCGTGTTAGAAATCTTTCTACGGCATTACCAAATGCTGGTTCGGTAGATGCTATTTTTATATTGGCGATTGCTTCAACTTTTAGAGGAATTCCGCCCTTTGAGTAAGCATTTGTAACCTGCAATTCAATAGGAATGGTTTCCAAGGACATTCTGGTAGCTTTTTCAAGCAAAGGAATTTTTACTGTTCTGCCACCACGGATAGTCCGGTAGCCAACTACCTCACCAGATGCCATTTTTCTTTTCCTTCCTGATAAAATTATTACCTCGTTGGGGTGTGCTATCAGTAGCATTTTACTGATAAGAATAAAGACTGCAATCACTGCAAATGCACCTAAAGCT
>CAYUZZ010000377.1:0-3102 GCA_964449505.1 uncultured Hyphomicrobiales bacterium
AAGAAGTAGCATTAAGGCACATTCTGATAACCATACATCCCCATCCCCAAATTGTACTAAAAAAAGAAAATAAACCTAAAATTCACTTACTTAATACAATTGATGAACGAATCGAATTATTCGATAAAAACCATGTAAAGAATGTTCTAGTTCTTGAATTTACACAAGAACTGGCAGAAACATCCGCAAAGGATTTTATAGTTGAAATTTTGCATAAAAATATTGGATTTAAAAAGATTCTAGTAGGTTATGACCACAATTTTGGTAAGAATAGAGAAGGAAATAAAGAACTTCTTCAAGAATTATCTGTCAAACATAATTTCGAACTAATTAATTTTGGTCCATATTCTGAAAATGACAACGTAATCTCCAGCTCAAAAATCAGAAATATGCTTTTGAATAATGAAATAGAACACGCGAATCAAATGCTGGGCTATGTTTATAATTTGACTGGGAAAGTATTTAGAGGTGAAAATAGAGGCGAAAAAATTGGCTTTCCAACAGCTAATATTTATGTAGAAAATATAAATAAATTGTTGCCTGCAAATGGAGTTTATTTCGTTTATTCTATTATAGACAACGTTAAATACTTTGGTATGGCTAATATTGGAATTCGTCCCACTGTATCTGATACTGATGAAGTTAGATTAGAAGTTCATTATTTTGGAATAAATAAAAAACTATACGACAAGCGGATAAGAGTGCATTTTGTCGAATTTATCAGAAAAGAAGTTAAATTTGACAGTTTGTCTGAATTAGTTTTGCAATTGCAAAAAGACAAAGAATATTCAATTGCTTTGACAAAAAAATATTAAAATAGAAAAAAATAATTTTATCATTTAAAATATAAACATTATATTTGTAATTCTTTTAAAGTAAAAAATATAATTTTTTGGAGTAATTAATGATTACAAGTGAACAAAAGTTAGAAGCAGTTAAAAAATATGGCGAGAGTCAAGTTGATACTGGCAAGTCAGAGGTACAAATTGCTCTTCTTACACTTAGAATTAATGATTTAGCAGGACATTTGGAAACTCATAAAAAAGACCATCACAGCAGAAGAGGTCTTATTAGATTGGTAAGCAAGCGTAGAAAATTGTTAGATTTTCTTGCCCACAAAGATATAACAAGATACCGTGGGGTACTTGCTGCACTTTCATTAAGAAAATAATTGAAACGGCGGACACGCCGTTTTTTTTTATTTATCATTAAACCAAGACATTTACGTCTAAAACTTTTTTAAATAATAAGATAATATATGTTTAGATCAACAATTGAATTTGAAGGCAAAGAGTATTCTTTAGAATCTGGAAAGCTTGCTAAGTTTGCAAATGGCGCCGTTATGGTAAGATGCGGTGATACAATGGTATTGGTTACTGCTACTGCAGCTGATGTCCCCAAACTTGACATTGACTTTTTGCCATTATCTGTTGAATACAGAGAAAAAATGTCCGCTGCCGGTAAAATTCCTGGTGGCTTTCTGAAAAGAGAAAGCAGACCATCTGATAAAGAAGTTCTATCAGCAAGGTTGATTGACCGTCCAATAAGACCAATGATTCCAAAGCAGTGGAATTATGAAACTCAAATAATTGCTAATGTGTTTTCTGCCGAGCCAGGTGTCGATCCGGATACCTTAGCCGCAGTAGGCGCTTCTGCAGCTTTGTTGATTTCGAATATCCCGTTCAATGGTCCAATTTCCGAAGTTAAAATCGGCAAAATTGATGGAAATTACGTAATTAATCCTTCGGTAGAAGACCTTAAAAATTCAAAATTAGATATTACCGTTGCAGGTACCGACACTGCTATATTGATGGTAGAGGGTGAATCAGAAGAAATTTCTGAAGAAGAATTTATAGAAGCTCTACTAATTGCTCACGAAAAAATCAAGATTTTAAATAAATTGCAAAAAGACTTACTTGCCCAAGTAAATAAAGTTAAAAGAGATATTATTATTGATGAACCTTCAGATGAATTCATTGATTTAATCAAAACTGAAATTCATGACCAATTATTTGAATACGTTCACAAAATAACAACAAAAGATGAAAGAAATATTAGTCGTGCCGCAATATATGACAATGCCCTCCTAAAAGTTAATGAGGTTTACTCCGAAAATGAAGAACTTTCGGGCAAATTAGAAAAATTTACAGCAAAAGTAGTGAAAAGTCTCGAAAAAAAATATATGCGAAATATGATTCTTGACGACAGTGTAAGATTAGACGGCAGAAAAACAACTGAAATAAGACCTATTACCTGCGAAATTGGATTATTACCAAGAGCCCATGGTTCTGCCTTATTTACTAGAGGTGAAACACAAAGTTTAACTTCAGTAACCCTTGGCACTAACCGTGATGAACAAATGATAGATGGCTTGTTGCCAACATTCAATGAAAGATTTATGCTACATTATAACTTTCCACCTTTCTGTACTGGTGAAGTTGGCAGAATGGGGGTTAGTCGTCGCGAAGTTGGACATGGTCATTTAGCATGGCGTGCTTTGAAAGGTATGTTGCCCGAGCAAACTAGTTTTCCATACACTGTTAGAGTTGTTTCGGATATTTTGGAATCAAACGGTTCATCGTCAATGGCTACTGTTTGTGCAGGTAGTTTGGCATTATTTGAAGCAGGTGTTCCCATGAAAAAACCAGTTGCTGGTATTGCAATGGGATTAATAAAAGATGATGACAAAGTTGCAATTTTAAGTGATATATTAGGCGATGAAGATTTCTTAGGTGATATGGATTTTAAAGTAACTGGAACAACTGACGGTATTACTGCTTGCCAAATGGATATTAAAATTGAGGGGTTATCCACCGAAATTATGTCAAAAGCACTTATGCAAGCTAAAGAGGGGAGACTCCATATTTTGAAAATAATGAATGATACACTTTCAAAACCAAAAGAAGATATTTCCTCGTTTGCACCAAGATATACTGCCATGAAAGTTCCTACAGATATGATCGGTGCAGTAATTGGATCTGGTGGCGAAACTATTAGAGCCATCTGCAAGGAGTTTAATGTTGAAATAAACATTGAAGATGACGGAACTGTTATGATTGCTGGTACTAACAAAGAGTCAAGCGAAGGTGCTAAAAACATGAT
>CAYUZZ010000378.1:0-3097 GCA_964449505.1 uncultured Hyphomicrobiales bacterium
ACAAAATACTTGATATTGATATTACTCAATCAGGAATTCGATCATTTGAAGAATTACTTTACAATTTTTATTCTAAAAACAGGATAGCTGTTAAATTGAAAATTATTGATGAAAATAGAGGATACCCTGAATATGCAAAAAAATGGAATGGAATTGAAATATCACGACTCTAAGTACTAATTATTAAGTTGTTTAATTATGAGAAAATAGTTATTTTTGAGATATTGAATTTTTATTTTAATAAATAATATTTAGGAATAATTATGATAAATAAAATTATACTCAGTTGCATATTTTTTTTAGTTTTTACAGCTAATAATCTTAGTAGCGCAACTATTTCCGATACAGTAACTCTTTCAAAAGATTATAAGTACCAAGTGTGGTATAACCTAATTACGGGTACTGTAGCAGAATCAGACAATAACACATGGGATTTGGCATTTGAAACTGGTCAAAGGGGCGGCATTCATGTCAATGGCGCCAAGGGTATCAGAGCTTGGGTAGTACCAAACAAAACCCGCGAAGATTTCGGTTCATTTTCCGCAAAGGATACTGCTGGCATGGCAGAATCATGGGAATTCCATACAAATTCTGAGGAAACATGGTCAATTGGTGCCTTGAATTTAGGATTAGATGGTTTTGAAACTGGCGGAGACTTTGGTTGGGGTGAATATGACCTTTCTACTCATAGTATTGTTGGAACAAAGCTTTTTGTGATAAAAGTTAATAATAGTACTTATAAAAAATTCTATATCGAGGCACTCGCAGCCCAAGAATATTCATTTGTATTTGCAAATTTAGATGGTTCTGACGAATCAATCGGTACTATTGACAAAAAAGACTTTGTAGATTTAAATTTTGGATATTATTCTTTTGAAACTATTTCTTCAATTGACAGAGAGCCCGTCGCAAATGAATGGCATTTAACCTTTGGAAAATATGAAATACTAATTCCTACAGGACCTGGTACATTTTTACCTTATCCAGTAGTGGGTGTAAGACAAAACAGGGGCGTTAGGGTAGCTAAATTAACTGGTGTTGACCCCGAAACAGTAAAATATCCTGAGTGGGACGAACTAAACTATTTTCTTAAGATTACAACTATTGGTTCTGATTGGAAAACCTTCAATAATACTACTTTCGAATATACAATTCCTAAAGATTTAGTATATTTTATTTCTTATGATTCACTTGCTAATCTTCAGGCAAAGATATTTCGACTTTATTTTACAGGGTATGAAGGTACTGGAACTGGAAAAATTGCATTCCAAAAAGAACAGTTACAAACCTCTGTAATAGAACAAGACGGATTTAAAATTGCTGATTTTGCTATTTATCCTAATTTAATTTCTATTGGCGAGAGTTTCAATTTAGCTATTGATTCAAAAATTAATCAAGTTGCAACTATCGATATAATGTCAGTTGATGGAACAGTTTTACTTTCTCAACAATTTAGCCTTGATCCTACTTTGAACTCATTAAATTTATTGCCCAAGGGATTGGCCTCAGGTATGTATTTTGTAAAAATAAATATTAACGGTAATTGCGGAATTGAAAAATTAATCGTACAATAATATAAAAATAATGGGGCTGTCAATTAATCAACAGCCCCATTGAAATACGATGTAAATAAGAAATTTACTTTTTAAAAACTTCGGTAACCATTTTAGCTGCATCTTCAAAATTAATAGCAACCTTAAATTTTAGACCAGAATTTTTAAGCATTTGCGAGCCTTCGATAGCGTTTGTTCCGTCTAATCGAATTATGACAGGCAATTTGACATCAACGGTTTTAAGAGCTTGGATAATACCTTCAGCAACTTTATCGCAACGTACTATTCCACCAAATATGTTAATCAAAACTGCTTCCACATTTGGATCACTCATCATTATTCTAAAAGCATTTGCAATTCTTTCAGGATTTGCTCCACCACCTACATCGAGGAAATTAGCAGGACGTCCACCAGATAGTTGAATCAAATCCATAGTAGCCATTGCTAGTCCAGCTCCGTTAACCATACAACCAACATTGCCATCTAACTTGATGTAGTTAAGATTAAATCTTGATGCTTCAACTTCTAATGGATCTTCCTCTGTGATATCACGCAATTCTAAATATTCAGGGTGACGAAAAATTGCATTATCGTCAAATGTCATTTTACAATCAAGAGCAATAATTCTATCGTCATTTGTTAATACCATAGGATTAATTTCTAACATACTACAATCTAATCCTTGGTATGCTAACACTAATTTCTTGATAAATGGAACAAAATTCTTGAATGCAGCACCTTCGAATCCTAAGCCAAAACCAATTTGTCTTGCTTGGTAATCCTGAAATCCAATATTTGGGTCAATGTGTTCTTTAATAATTTTTTCTGGGCTTTCTTCTGCAACTTTTTCAATTTCTACGCCACCTTCGGTTGAAGCCATTATAATATTTCTACCAATTCCTCTATCAAGTGTAATCGAAAGGTAGTATTCTTTCTTTATCGACACACCTTCTTCAACTAATAATTTTCTGACAATACTACCAGCAGCCCCTGTTTGTATAGTAACCAATTTATTGTTGAGTTTTGCCTTGGCTAATTGATGTGCTTTGTCCGCAATATTTCCACCTGAAATTACAGTAACACCTCTCACAGGTTTATTGAATAATTCGAGGGGTTGATTTGTAATCACATCGTGGATAATACCTTTTCCTCTGCCACCCGCATGAATTTGAGCTTTAAGAACAACAGTATTTATGCCCTGTGATTCAAATTCATCGAAAACTACTTTTCCAGCTTCATAATCAGTAAATACAACTGCATTTTTCAACAAGGGAACTTCGTATTTTCTTAGAAGTTCCTTTGCTTGATATTCATGAATTTTCATTTAAAAAATCCTTTTCATTATATTGAACTAATAATTAATTTCTTTTTTCACGTGATCTGTTCGCATTTTCAGAATCGGATTTTGAACTTGTTGATTCTGATTTTGGTAACAACGCTTTTCTACTTAATCTATATTTACCATCTCTTGTAATCTCTACCAATTTAACTTCAAATTTTTCCCCGACAGAGACATACTTGCTTACATCTTCTACTCTTTCGTT